>NZ_BJBV01000011.1:0-160108 GCF_036245925.1 Shewanella sp. M-Br | reverse complement strand
GTCCGGACTCACGCAATTTATTCCAACGCCCCGCGGCAACTTCGCAGAGGATGGTGAACTTCTGTCGCCACAGTGCCAACGATTAATCCCCAAAGATCTGTGCCTGTCCGATCTTGCAATTGGTTGTATTCATTAAGTCGTACCTAGTTCAAATGATATTTGGGTGTATTCATTTGGCTCTGTGAGCTGCATTCCTGAGTTATAGCAAGTGTATTCATAGATGCATACATGAATGAATACATTATTGAGATTAAATTAGATGTTTATGCTGAAAATAAGTAACTAGCATTTCTGGAAGGCCTGTTAGTTTTCAGTAATCATTTTCAAAAATAACAAACTTATTTTTAACCGAATAATGTAAATTTGATAGTTGTTCTATCTCTCGCTTCAGCCTAGGTACTTTGGCACATACCCACCAGCCTTCTTTAGGCTTCAATATTTTGTCTTGAGAAAGTTTTTCATTTTTATAATCTGCTAGTTCTGAGCTAAAGCCTTCTGCTTTTACACTAATATCCCATTCAACCTTAAAAACGGTTCTAGTACTTGAATTGTTTATAAAAACTTGAAGTGGGTAATGCTCTTTACAGCTTTCTGGAGAATATTCAATGTTGATTGTAACAGCATTCTTTGCCTCTTCATTTTTCCAATCATCATAGTAAGTATACCCACCAATTACACCGAAAATTAGCAGCACAACTCCTGCAAGTGTAAACATTTTCTTTGGCGAAAAGATGAAAAGCAAAAGTACAATCACAGCGGCAAACCATACCATAACGCATCCCTTTGTATATTTCAGTTACATTCAGACAATTGAAATAGGTATTTATTTTCAATTGATTATGTTTGTTTGTCTTAACATTGAAGAGTCATCTCCTTTGTGTGTCAATAAATTGCAATCTCAAACAGTTTATAAAGTATCTTATTCCCAATCTCATTCGTTTAAAATGATTTACTCAACAACCTGATCTCAAAGCGGGTGGATTGTGACTGCTTGTGATCGTGCATTCCAACATTGATAGATAATGTATGTGAAAAAATTTAGACGGGGTTCGACTCCCCGATATGTTTTGCACACTCAAGATAGTTTAATGAGCCACCCATGGCTAAATTCTCTGTATTTTAAACCAACAGGTTACGCAAATGCTCGAAAGGTGAGTCATGGTGATTTGCGAGGCGACCGTCCGCCCCATGGACGGGGCGGTCGAGCATCCAAGGATGGACTGGCTGCGTGTCGGTGAGCGAATGCCATGACTCATCTATACGTTGATACCTGCAAACACGAAGACCCCTACAACGTAAATCCCAGATGACTCAGTACAATTAACCAACACATATTTGACCCATTAAAAAACCAGTAAAGATAACCTCTACTGGCTTTTGGGTTCATGAAAATAGGTCTAGATTTATAACTAACTCAAACTCATCTCAAAACTGGCCTAACGCTTTGGGCTATGACTTCTTAGGAAAAATCGGATAGGACTCAGTGCCTAACACTTTGCCATCAACAGTGAGACCATAGTAATCGCTGTCATTGTGGTATTTCTCCTGCGCTTGCTTCACATCCCCCTTGTTACGTGGGTCCTGCGGACGCTCGTGGGAGTTGATGTAAGCGGCAACATCCCAAGCCTGTTGGTTCGTCAACTGCATACTCTTACCAAAGGGCATGTTTTCATAAATGAAAAATGCGGCAGTATTGACCCTGTGCATTCCCGCTCCCCAGTTATAACTTTGAGATCCCCACAGCGGCGGCAGTGCATACACACCCGCAATGGCTTGACCTTGCCCATCAACACCATGACAAGTTTGGCAATGGGCGACATACACGGCTTTACCTCGTTCAGGTGAATAGGCTTGTTCGGGTTTTGGGATCTCAGGATAAGCTCGACCCGGCAAGTTAGCACGTTGCTCAACTGTCATCGCCTTAGCTAATGCCTCTGGTAGTGGGAAGTCATCCCGCTTAGCACCTTTGACTAACTCAGCATCACTGATCTCAGGAACAGGGCCACTGATATTAGCCTCATCCATCAAGCCGCCCATGCCTAACCAATAGGCGTAGGCAGAAAGCGCCACTAACTCAGGGCTACCTGATGCAGGGGCTTTACCATTCATCGAATAGTTAAAACAGCCTTGGATGCGTTCTTCAAAGCTACTGACTTTATTGTCTTTTTTACGATACGCCGGATAAGCAAAATACGCGCCCCAAAGGGGTGATGCATTGGCTTTACGGCCTGCATCCATATGGCAATTGGTACAGTTAAGCTCATTACCCACATACTTATCACGCAGCTGTTGGGTATTCACAAACAGTTGATAACCTAAACGCACTTTATCACCAAAGGCGCCTTCGGGAATCGCACTCAAAGGTCTAGGGGTAAGATAGGTTTGATCTGCTACCTTAGGGAAAGAAGGCAGCGGAGCTTGCTTATCTGGGCGTTCTTGTACTGGCTCAGTTTCAGCTTGCGCCTGAACGGTTAACGACCCCATCGCGGCCAGTAATAACATTGCGGAATATTTCATGGCCGGCTCCTTATTTTAAATTCGCAAAGTAGTTGGCTAACGCATCAATCTCGGCGACGGTGAGCTTATTCGCGACGCTCCCCATCATGCCATCGACATCACCTTTACGTGTTCCCGACTGCCATGCTAATAATTGCGTTTTGATATAACTCGCCTGTTGACCTGCTAAGCGAGGAAATAAGCCGCCACCTAATGCAGAAGGACCATGGCAGGTCACGCAGGCTGGTAAACCACGGGACCAATCACCTTGATAGGCTAAACGGGCGGTATCATCATTAAAAACAACTTGTTCACCGCGGATAACAGGCTTGACTTCATTGGCAGGCTTAGCTGAAAAATAGCTCGACACTTGCTCAATACCGTCACCTTGGAGCGTCATTGCCATCGGCATCATGGTCGCGTTTTGGCGAACGCCCGCTTGGAAATGCTGCAATTGTGTCGAGATATATTCTTTAGATAATCCCGCTAATCGAGGGCCGAGTGGTTCAATACCCTCACCCCCTGCCCCATGGCAAGACACACATAACTGCGCAGCTTGTGGCATAACGTTCATCGATTGTTTGTCAGAAGGCTCGGCGGCAGCGGCATAGCCGCTACATAGCGTTAAGCCTATGACTAATGTTTTAATCTTCATGTTCTATCCTTGAAGAGAATTAAGCTCTAAAGCATAGGGGTTATTGTTATTTATGTTTGTGCTCACACACTAAACCCATTTTTAAATCAGCCGCTCATTTTTAAAACAGCCAATAAATGAGCCTTAACATTCATTAAGAGTCACTTATTGTTCAATTCAAACGGGATAAATTTACCTTACTCTGTACAAGGTTAAGCTGCAAGCCTTCAAGACTTAATGGCCTGCTCAATAACCAAATCGCGTCGATTCGAAACGATTCAATAACTTATGTATCAAATAGCATAAAAGTAACGTGCCAACGATAGCGATTAAAATACTGCTCACTCGATATAAGGCACTGAAGATTAAGTCGTTACCTGGGGTCAAATACTGCCCAAACAAAATCCCTAAGGTGGTCATAGCACCAAAACCGACACCTGAGCCATTCGCCTCGCGCACATGGGCTTGGCTAAAAATCATCAGTCCAATCCACAACAAGGGCACAACTAACATCAATAGCCCTGACCAATCATAGAGCAGCAACTGCACGAGTATCCCAAACGACACCCCCAACAGGGTGCCTATGGCGCGCTTACGGGCATAGTCGAGTGCACCATTCCAATGCATAGGAAACAATAGCAAAAGAGTAGTCGCTTGAGCCGACATCGAATCCCGCAGATCAAATATTTGGAACACCAGAAACGATGCCGTCGCTATGGTCGCGCCGAGCAAGGCTTCGTGGCGCATTCGATGCGGCGCCTTAGGCCCAGGTTTGTAAGCCGCTCTTGGTTCCACATCGGGCCAGAGTGCCGTCATAGCGTAGGCGATAACTACTGAAAGTGCTGTCGCCCAAAAATTACTGAAAACTAAGTCGTTTAAGTCAACGCCGGGATAGCTTGCAAAGTGCAGCATGATACTGAGACTCAGCACACCGTTGGCACCAAAGAGAAACAAACTGCCGCGGGACATGGCCGCAAAGCGGTATAAAAATAATAGGAAAACGATGGGAGTCATCATGCCGGGATGGCTGCCAAAGAAACCGCCGAGTAACCCAACCTCTAACCCAGCCATGGCAGATGAAGCCAATAATTGGCGCATAGCATGACCATTCATCACTGGCACTAATCCGAGTAGTAGCATAGGTGTCACAGTGAAAAAGACTCCATTGCTCCAACCAAAAATTTTACACAGGGTAAAACCTAAGGTCGCGCCAGTCGCAATCCGTAAACACTGGCGTAAATCGTTGGCCGTCAATGGGCTATGGCGTAGTAACATGCTCGTCGCCTTGTTCTATCGATACATTAAATGAGGATGTTTAGCTGGCTTATGCTGCGTTCACACTTATGTTGCTTTGAAGCGTTCACTCAAGCGACTCGTGGCAAATACAAACCACCGCGAGTCACTCGTGCTCGTCAACACAGATAAGTACTGATGGATATGCCGATAAATATGCTGGCAAATACGCTAGTAAACATTCTAGTAAATAGGCTAGTAAATATAGTGCAGCAGGCTGATTGCTTTAATTTGCACCTTAGCGAGCAAGCTAAACAGACTATTCTCGGGCAGCAGTTGCACGGTCGCGCGCGCACCCGCAGGTAAGCTGTTCATTGCCATACCATCTAACACTAGATGTAATCTCAATCTTTGAGCATCACGTACCCAACGGTCCGATTCCTGTGGCGCGGCTAAACGGCCATTAGCATCGAATTGCCCAGCACTCACGCCCGCATCAACACTGCTCACCGTCGCCCGATATAAACGCCCAGGTTCGCCATCGAACGCAATCAAAGCGGTCGAAGAAGCATTCACGCCACGCAGGCTCTTCTCGCGAAAATCGGCAATAATATCCACTTTATCCGATACCACGGCCAACAGAGGTTGCCCCACGGTCGCAAAACTACCGACTTCTAACTGCAGGTTAGTCACTATCCCATCTTGATCGGCACGTATTTGGGTGTAAGACAGATTAAGCTCAGCTTGAGCTAAATGGTTTTGCGCCTGACGCACTTTAAGATTCTCTTCGCCATAACTGCCACGACTCACTTTGAGTTTTTCTAAACGGGCATTGGCGGCAAGCAAATTGGCTTCTGCTGCTGCGGCATCACTATCGGCTAGCTCCTTTTGCTGCTGCGATACACCATGGGTGGCATACAGGGCATCGAGACGTTTAGCCTCGCTGCGTTTTTGTTGTGAGGTGGTTTTATTGGCATTGACCTCGGCCTTAGCAGCCAGTAGCGAGGCATCTAACTCAGCATTATCTTGACGGGCTTGCTCTAAGGCCAATTTAGCTTGCGATACCGCTAACTCATAGGGCGCGGGATCGACTTGAAACAACAAATCACCCTTGGCAACCGCTTGGTTATTGGTTACAGCTATGGTCTGGATTTTACCGCTGATCTGCGGCGTCACTTTCGTCACTACACGGGTCGCCATGGCTTGAGGCGTCAATGGCATCATAGTGTCGGCCAGCATGAAATAGCCAAAAACCATCACAAAGCCAAACATGGCAAATTTTACTAAACGGGCAAACTGTTGATCCGGTGTCATCTTCTTTCTCACAAAATGGTGTCTGTAACCTTGGTTAATTTGGCGCTGGCGTTGTCGCTGATCAGGCTAATAATGCGTTCAAATTCGCTCAACTCTTCGGCACTGATCCCGCCTAATAACTCACGGCGCACTTGAATAATCCGCGCTTCCATTTGCTTTAAAACATCTAATCCCGCTGGCGTCAGGCTCACAATCCTTGCCCGCTTATCTTTGTCACAACAATGACGCTCGACTAGACCTTGCTCTTCTAATTGCCCTAAGGTGCGCATTAACGAAGCCAATTCAATTTCTAAGGCATCGGCCAACACTTTTTGGCTAACACTGTCGCCTAAACGCAGCAGTTTCCATAGGGCAGTCCAACGGGGATGAGTTAATCCTAAAGGTGCCAGCTCAACATCGGCCACGGTACGCCACAGTCGATGCAGACGGCCTAAATGCTCCGCCAGTGATAACTCTTTTAGTCGCTCTAATTCTTTTTGCATCTTGCTCACCCACTTAGTTAGCGTGCTAAGCATTATACTTAGTTAGCAGGCTAAGTAAATATTTAGGTCACAAATAGATCTGTGTCCAAGGGCACGAAACGAGCGTAAGAGGGAATAAATAACTTAAAAAGGTTCGCTCCCTCTCAAATCTTATCAAGTTGTATCTCTATAATATCAAAAGGATAAATTGAGTTGATTTGCACATGAATTGGAGGCTGTTTTGATAAATCTAAAAATTAGTACGAGGATCGTTATTGGGATCTGTCTATTACTGTTAACAGTAATGAGCTTTATCATGCCGCTCGTTCTCTCTGAATTCAGTCGCCAAGTTGCAGAATCCGAGCAAAGAGAACTCCATAAGATCTATGAAACCGCTGTTGCCGAGATAGCCTCATCGGGCAAATTAGCCGAAGCAATGGCAACCATCATCTCACTCACGCCAGAAGTTCAAAGCACCTTTGCAACAGGCGAGCGTGATGAACTCACCGCCCGTACCTTACCTATATTTACCCAACTTAAGCGCGATTTTGCGGTTCAGCAATTCCAATTTCATAGGCCACCAGCCACTTCTTTTCTACGCTTGCATCGTCCCGAAAAATTTGGCGATGATCTCACCAGCATACGCAAGACCATAGTTGAAACAAATAGCCAAAAGCGCCCTCTTTATGGCTTGGAATATGGAGTGGAAGGATTAGGTATTCGTGGTTTAGTTCCAATGAGTTACAACGGGCAACACACAGGATCAGTTGAGTTTGGCATGTCCTTCGGTCAACCCTTTTTTGATAATTTTAAACAAGCCTATCAAGCAGAAATTGCCCTCATCTTGCCAGATGATTCTGGATATAAGTTATTTGGCGCTACATTCACGCCTGATACCCAAGCGACAGATGAACTCAATAACGTCATGCAAGGCCATGAAGTCATACGCACTATTTCCTTAAATAACAAAACCTACGCCCTGTATCGCAACGCCATAAAAGATTATTCAGGAAACGTATTTGGGGTACTCGATATTGCGATGGATAGAACCCATTCAGAACAAGCGATAGCGGATATTCGCCTTAAGTTGATCCTTATCGGTTTAGTGGCTCTGGTCATTGGAACTGCCATTGCTTGGTTTATTGCCAAAGGCATTACTCGCCCTATCGCTGAAACCACCCAAGCCATGAATGATATAGCTAAAGGTGAAGGCGATTTAACCCGCAGAATCGCGGTAAAAGGTAAGGATGAAATTGCTGAATTATCGATGGCATTCAACCGCTTTGTAGAAAAAATTCACAACACAGTTTCCCACGTCGCCGACTCAACAAGCCTGCTCGCCACCTCTGCTGAAGAAATGTCGAGCATTACGCGGGAAACCCAGAAGATGGCGAGTCGTCAGCACCTCGAAACCGAGCAAGTTGCCACCGCAATGAATGAAATGGCCGCAACGGTACAAGAAGTTGCCCATAATGCGACCGATGCGGCCGATGCAGCCAATCATGCCAATGACTCAACCGAACAAGGCAAATTGGTTGTACAAAAAGTGGTAACCACTATCGCCATACTGGCCGAGGAAATAGCCACAGCAGCGAGTGAAATCAATGAATTAGAGCGTAATACCGCTGAAATCGATTCTGTACTTGTAGTTATCCGTAATATTGCCGACCAAACTAATTTACTCGCACTCAATGCGGCAATTGAAGCCGCAAGGGCGGGAGAACAAGGTCGAGGGTTTGCAGTCGTTGCCGATGAAGTACGCACTCTGGCGAGTCGCACTCAAGCATCTACGACGGAAATTCAGCAGATGATCGAAGCGCTTCAGCATAAAGCTAAGTCTACAGTCAATGCGATGGAAACCAGCACCCGCACCACCCAAAGCTGTGTATCCCAAGTTCACCAAGCGGGTGAAGCACTCGAAGCCATTACCCATGCGGTTTCCACCATTAGCCAGATGAATATCCAGATCGCCAGCGCTGCAAATGAGCAATGTGCGGTTTCGGCTGAGATTAATAAAAATGTTAATAACATCAATGATATTGCGACCAATGCGACAGATAGTGCGGTACAAACCGCACGCGCTGGCGATGAACTTGCCCAACTCGCAGCCCGTTTAACAACTTTATTAGCTCAATTTAGAATTTAAACAAAACGCCGCATTCGCTGCGGCGTTTTTATTAGCTTATTTTATAAAGTTTTATTTAGGACGCACGCCTAAAGTGTGGCAAATCGCGTAGGTCAATTCGGCGCGATTTAAGGTGTAGAAATGGAAATCCTTCACACCTTCGCGGGACAGCACTTTCACCATGTCGATGGCCACGTTTGCCCCCACCAATTGGCGTGTACCCGCATCGTTTTCTAGGCCGTCGAATTGCTTATGTAACCAATTCGGTAACGACACATTGGTCATGCCCGCGAAACGTTTTAGCTGGGTAAAGTTAGTCACAGGCAAGATGCCCGGCACGATTTCAACGTCGATACCGGCGGCAACGCAGCGATCACGAAAACGCAGGTAAGATTCCACATCGAAGAAAAACTGGGTAATAGCACGGCTAGCGCCCGCATCAATCTTGCGCTTAAGGTTGATCAAATCCGCCTGTGCATTACTCGCATCGGGATGCACTTCTGGATAGGCCGCAACGGAAATATCAAAGTCAGCCACAGAGCGCAGTAAACGCACTAAATCCACTGCAAAACGGGTTGGCTTTGGGCTGCCCGCAGGTAAATCACCCCGCAGTGCCACTATGTCACGAATGCCCGACTTCCAGTAATGCTTAGCCAGTTCTAATAACTCTTCATCGCTGGCATCCACTAAGGTTAAGTGCGGCGCGGCAACGAGGTCGGTTTCCTGTTGGATACGTTCAATCACGCCATGGGTGCGGTCGCGAACACCAGAGTTAGCACCGTAAGTCACAGACACAAACTTAGGATTCAGCGGCTCTAAACGACGGATAGAGTTCCACAGTATCTGTTCCATTTCGGGGGTCGATGGCGGGAAAAACTCAAAAGAAACATTAATATCGCCATTTAGCTCAGACAAGCTTTGGTTTAGCGATTGTGAATGTTGTGCGTGATGAAAAGCCATGTGTATTTCCTCAACCGCCCTTGGCGCTACTCTTTGCTAGTATGAATTATTTCAAATGGACGTTTGGACGTCTATATGTCCATATACTAGAGAAACTGAGATGTAAGTCAAGCCCAAAAATACCCATAAACCGCATTTAATCTCGGTTAATTCGATAGATTTATTCTAGCCAATAAAAAAGGACTCGAATGAGTCCTTTAAGCTGCTGAATTTCAGTCTACTCTTGCAAGAGATCGCGACAGATCTGCGTCAGATCCGACTGCACCGCCGCCGCTGTCACTTCGCGTCCGGCGCCCGGTCCACGGATGATCAGCGGATTACCTTGGTAGAAGACACTGCGGATCACAAACACATTATCACCAGGGGTTAAGTTGGCGTAAGGGTGATGGGTATCGATCCACTGCAAACCCACTTCGGCCTTGAGCTCTGGGCCGCTGTTGTCTAAGGATGCCACATATCTGAGCACCTTATTTTGCTCCGCCGCCGCACCATACTGTTGCAGCAGATCAGCATCTAACTCGGCAATGCGGGCAAGAAATTGATCTAAGGGAATATCGGCCAAATCGGCTGGCACTAATGAGCGTAATTCAATATCTTCGAGCTCGATTTCAAGGCCAATTTCACGGGCCAAAATAAGCAGTTTACGCTGCATATCTCGGCCGGAGAGATCGTCGCGGGGATCGGGTTCAGTAATACCTAAGCCTCTGGCTTCAATCACTAATTCAGAGAAAGGCTTGCTGGTGTCGTATTTCTCAAACAACCAACACAGGGTGCCGGAGAAAATCCCGCCCACGGCTTCAACGCTATCACCGCTGTTACGCAGATCATTTAACGCATGTTGGATAGGCAAACCTGCGCCGCAACTGGCGTTATAGCGCCAAAATAAACGACGATTACCCAGTTGCTGCTTTAACTCACGGTAGAAAGGCAGTGGTCCCGAACCAGCGAGTTTATTCGCGCTCACCACATGTATGCCACGCTCGAATAGCTCTGGATATTGCAGCGTCAAACTAGCGCTAGCACTGATATCTAAGGCCACCAGCTCATCGCAGTTAACCCGTTCTAATTGCTCGAACAAATGCTCGTACTGCCAAGGCGTTGCTTCAGTATTAAACTCTGTTTGCCACGCGGCAAGATTAATGCCAGTGGATTTAATCAAGGCTTTACTCGAACTAACTAAACCAACTAACTCAACGCTAGCTTCGAGTTCATGATCCAGTGATGGCGATACCGACTTAAACAGATCAATCCAAGCCTCACCGATATTACCCACACCGAGCAGCAGGACGCCAATGCGTTTACGCGGCCCAGCGCAGCGACGGTGGACTTTTTGGGTTAACAGATTCACCTGTGACTGAGGCACTAACGTCACTAAACTTAAATCACCACTGAACAAAGGTTTAGCATCACGGCTCAGTAAACGGGCAAAGCTGCGACGATAATGTTCGGCGTCGGCACTCACTAATGCGACTAAACCAAAATCTGTATTGATCTGCTGATCGCTGATCCCGAATGCTTCTGCCTCGGCATCGAGTAATCTTTGAACTTGTTTTTGATTCTCAGCGGTATAGGCAAGTTCAACTCTTTGATGGGCAGAGGTCCAATGGGCCAATGGCGTTAAACCCGCGGCAATCAATAAATCTAATAAACGAGTTAACGCCCCTGTGAGTTTAAAGCCGAACAGGACAACAGCATTGAGGTTAGTCAACACAGGCGCGCTCGCCGACGAACTGTGGGGCGCGATTAAGGTAAAGTCGGTGTGGGACGCATAACTTGAACGCACCGCTAAGCTCACTTCGGTATTGAATAGCGGCTGCAAAGTGCGCGAATGCAATACTGGCGAGCCCAAACGCGCTAGGCGATCGGCTTCGGCAAGTGACATGCTTTTTAGTAACTTGGCATCGTTGATTTTATTAGGATCGGCGTTGAACACTCCTTCCACATCGGTCCAAATGGTCACGCGCTCGATATCGGCAAGGCTGGCAATCAGGCTGGCACTAAAATCTGAACCATTACGGCCAAGTAATAGGGTATCGCCACGCTCGTTAGCACAGATAAAACCTGTGATCACTAAGCGTTCATTGGGATGCGCGGCTAATAGGGCTTGTACTTTAGCGCGGGATTCTTGTACCCGAATTTGCGGCACAGCGGCTTCATCGGCCACTAAAATTGAACAGGCATCCACATGGCTTGCCGCAACGCCAGATTCGCGCAGCAGCGCCGCCATTAAACGTGCCGACCAACGTTCGCCAAAGCTCACCACATGGTTGATTTGATATTCGTTGCGCTCGTCTAAGGACAACAAGCTGATGAGTTGCGCTTTATCAGTGGCCAAACGCTCACGCAGATCGCGGGCTTGTTCATTCGACAACAACTGCTCAATCAACCCCTGTTGGTAGCTGATCAGCACTTGTAATTCTTCTTGCCATAGCTGACCCGCATCACGCAGCGCTAATAATTTATACAGGAAATTCGTGCTTTTACCCGCCGCAGAGACCACCACGAGATCATCACTATGACCGTGGGTTAACAGGATATGGGCGACTCGGCGATAACAATCGGCATCCGCTAAACTGGAGCCACCAAATTTATGTAAGTGACAACGTGCCATCTATTATTCCTCTACTGACAAGCCGCAACGGCGGCTAATCCTGCTTGAATATCTGCAACTAAATCGGCGGCATCTTCAATACCCACCGATAGACGCAATAGGGTGTCCTTAATACCAGCCTCGAAGCGCGCTTGCGGCTCCATGGCTCTGTGGGTCATAGTGGCGGGCACTGCCACTAAACTTTCGACGCCACCTAAACTTTCCGCCACGCTAAATAAGCTGAGTGCACCTAAAAAGGCCACGACTTCGGCCTCGCCGCCTTTGAGCTCAAAGCTCAGCATAGCGCCAAAGCCCTGTTGTTGCTTGGCCGCAATGGCATGACCAGGGTGATCCGCAAGACCAGGGTAATAAACTTTGCTCACCACAGGACTTTGCGTTAATACCTCAACAATGCGCTGGGCATTGGCTTGATGTTCACGAATTCGCACCGCTAAGGTACGCAGGCCGCGCAGGGTCAGATAACTGTCGAAGGCTGACCCCGTTAAGCCTAGAGTGTTCGACCACCAATGTAAGCTTTCACCGATTTGCGCGTCTTTAGCGACCACTGCGCCACCGACCACATCGCTGTGACCATTGATATATTTAGTGGTGGAGTGGATAACGATATCCGCGCCTAACAATAGGGGTTGTTGCAATATCGGCGATAAAAAGGTGTTATCGACCACCACCAGCGCGCCGACCTCATGGCTCGCCTTAGCAATGGCTTCGATATCTACCACACGCAATAACGGGTTCGATGGGGTTTCGAGCCACACCATCTTAGGATTCTGCGCAATGGAGGCGGCTAACGCTTGGCTGTCGGTTTGGTCGACCACAATGAGCTTAAACTGGCCTTTCTTCGCCAAGTTGGTAAATAAACGGTAGGAACCACCATAGCAATCATGGGGCACAACTAATAGGTCATCAGGGCCGAGCAAAGTGGTCACTAAGGTGATGGCCGCCATGCCAGTGCACGTCACTATGCCAGTGGCGCCCTTTTCTAATTGGGCTAATGCTTCACCTAAAATGCAGCGAGTTGGGTTGCCTGAACGACTGTAATCGAATTCGCGGGGATTTTTATGACCATCGAAGGCGTAATTAGTCGACAAATAAATCGGTGGCACAACTGCGCCATATTGAGTATCGCTTTCGATACCCTGACGCACTGCCAGTGTGGCTAATTGACGCTCTGCCATGGGTGGACTCCTAAATTCGGTAGACTGATAGAGATGTCTGGACGTCTAAATGTACCTAAGCCCAACGCCATCGTCAATAGGCGTGAAGACGTTTAGACGTCTGAACATAAAGAAATCTGTTTGCAATCACAAAGAAATAGTAGCAATAATTTGACTGTTCTTTGTAAGGGTTTAAAATCTGCCCCGAATTTAGCGTTATAACAGGTGAGTCAATGACTGAATGGAATGGGGAATACATCAGCCCCTATGCTGAACATGGCAAGAAGAATGAACAAGTAAAAAAAATTACTGTGTCTATTCCGCTCAAAGTGCTTAAGGTCCTCACGGACGAACGTACTCGTCGTCAGGTCAATAATTTGCGTCACGCCACCAACAGCGAGCTGTTGTGTGAGGCATTTTTGCACGCCTACACTGGCCAGCCATTGCCCAACGATGAAGATCTGTCAAAAGATAACCCAGACAGCATTCCCGCCGAAGCCAAGTTGTTGATGGATCAAATGGGAATCGAGTGGGAAGACATGGAATAGCGACTCGTCGCTTTCAAAGTCATATCACAGTGCTCATCAATAGGGATCGTTAACGATCCCTTTTTGTTTATACCCAAGCGACTTCAAACTTTAAATTTCACCATCTTGAGTTGGTTTGGGATATAGGAAATCCTATGTTTTCTATGATAGATCCACAGACACTCGCCTTAGCCTCGCTGGTCGTGTTTCTGGGCGCCTTAACCCAAAGTCTTATTGGGTTTGGGCTTGCGGTTGTCGCCAGTCCTTTGCTGTATATCGTCGATCCACAACTTGTACCTGCGCCTGTTATTGCTATGGGTTTCTCCATCGCCCTGCTGACCTTAGTGCGTGAACGCGGTCACTTAGAATTCAATGGCTTGCAATATGCGCTCATAGGCCGCGTGCCCGGTGGTTTTATCGGCGCGAGTTTATTGCTGTTTGCGCCTCAACCCATACTGGGTTTATCCATCGCCGCCATTGTAACTGTCGCAGTGATCCTCAGCCTGAATAAATTCAGCCTGCCAGTGAATAAGAAAACCCTCTTCAGTGCGGGTGTGGTTTCAGGGATCTTCGGCAATATCGCCGCGATTGGTGGCCCGCCGATGGCGATTTTGTTGGCAGGCAAAGATGCCTCGCAGTTTCGTGCTGCCCTGTCGGCCTTCTTCATTTTTAGCTCCATGATTGCATTGGTCATTTTAGCGATCACTGGCTTATTAGAATTAAAACATCTGTGGCTGTCGTTGATGCTGCTCCCCTCAGTGATTTTAGGTTACTTAGTCGCAGGACGATTAGTGGGCCGTGTCGATAAAGAGAAGACAAAGATGGCGACGTTAGTCCTGTGCAGTATCAGCGCCTTAGTGCTAACGGTGAAGTCGGTTATCGAGTTATTACCCCAATAAGCGTCCTGCTTGTATTGGCAAATCATCTGAAGATTCAAACAATAAAAAGCACTGACATTGCCAGTGCTTTTCTTTATCTATCAATATCTAAAGCCAGCTTACACTCAGCTTAAATAGCTTTGCCCTGCGTACACAATAAAGTGTCTTAGAGCGAGTACGCCGGTTAAGCTCGCGCAGGCAACCATGATCATTGCGCCCTTAGTGTGGCGAGTCGCGGCGGGTAACAGCATAAACAGCAATGGAATACCAAAGCCAATTCCGACAACACCTATCCAGAACACGCTTGCCCATAGCCCAGACGTTAACGATGCTAAGGCCGCAGCAGCCGCGCCGCCCTTAAAGTACAAGGCGCAGAACAACATGAACAGGAACAGAATTTCAATCGCCATCACAGGCAATTCTAAACCGTGCATCTTCACTAAGGTTTTGTCGTGGCTGTCCGTCTTAAACATCAGCAACGCCAGTACCGCATTTGCCGCAGCGCCCGCCGATAGACCTGACACTAAAAACAGCGCAGGCAGTACCGCAGTGTTGAGCATAGGGTAAGCATTCATCGCCGAAATTAAGAAGCCAGTGTAAGCCCCCACGCCAATGGCGAGGACAAACAACAATACTTCAATCAGCTTTCGAAATGGCATAAGTAACTTAGCGATAGGCGCTAGGAAACCTAAACCCCATTTTGGTAAGTCATCCCGCAGCACAATAATGGCGTACGCAAAAGCTAAGGGAGAATACGCCAGCAGCGCCAGCACCCCGATTGCCATCACAGACTGGAAGTTATAGTGAATTAAGATCAACCAAAAGTGGAATGGTTTGGTTAAGTCAAACACTAAACAAGCTAGACCTAAGCTAATTGCTACAGGCCCAATAATGGCTGCCGCCTTAAGAATGCTGCTTTCAGCTCCCGCGCTGAGTTCCTTATTCGCCCAGCGCAAACCAATGCCAATCAGTAAACTGCCCGCGGATAACCCCGCCATAAACAGGTAAACGGCGATGACCCAGTGCCAAGTGACAGGATCATATTGCGCCATGTCGCCCCAAGTATTGTTCATAATCAAATCCCCCCTCTTTTGGTAGGAACGCGATATACCCTAGGTTTAGTGCCCAAATGGGTTTTATCTTGGTAAGTGATTTTAGTGTTGAGCATGATGGCCACTTCACTGCGTGGATCATTGGCATCACCAAACACTAAGGCATCGGTTGGACACACAGTCACACACGCTGGCTCTTCGCCCCGCGCTAAACGCGTATCCTTGCAGAAGTTACACTTATCCGCCGCCTTGGTTTCTGGGTTCATAAAGCGCACTTTATAAGGGCACGCTGCCACACAGTACATACAACCGACACACTTCTCGGTATGGATAGAGATAATGCCATCTTCACCCACATAGGCCGCGCCTGTTGGGCACACTTTAACGCAGGGTGCATCTTCACATTGCTGGCAAGATACCCTGTGATATTTGAAATGCAGATTGGGCATCTCACCAAAGGGGCCTTCCACACGCACTTGCAGACGAGTTACGCCTTCGGGTACGCCATTTTCACTGCGACACGCCACGTTACAAGCTTGGCAGCCGATGCACTTATTCTCGTCGTGCACCATTACATATCGTTTATTCATTTAAGCCTCCGATTAGCGCTTTGCCAGCGTGACGCCCGTGGTGTGCACTGTCATGCCACACACAGGAGCAGTAACATGCGGCAGTAAGTTACCGCAGTGGATACCTTTGCCCGTTGCTCTGACCAACTCTTTGTTTTTAGAACCAAAGCCCATGTAAGCAAACACAGTATCTTGGCGAATACCCGGCGTGACTAAGGCATGGCCTTCTTCTGTGCCAACACTGCTGGTGAGGCGGATTGGATCGCCATTGCTGATCCCTAACTTGCCCGCAGTAACGGGGTGAACCCACACAGCGTTATCCGACATCAGGTTAGCGAGCATAGGCACATTGTGGGTGGCACCATTGGTGTGCACCGCCACTTTGCCTTGGATAAAGTACAACTCATCTGCTTTTTTAAGATTCACTTCGCGGAACTTGATCACCCCACGGCCCGGTGCCATGGCTTCGACTTTCGCGGAAGTGAGTTCAATCTTGCCACTCGGGGTTTTAAAGGTCAGTGCGCTGGCGTAAGTGCCGTCTTCATCGGCAGGTCGCGCATTGGGGTATGCCTTAATAAACTCGGCAACCATCTTAGGCTCGCACAACATAATTGGCTTACCGAAGCTCACAAAACCTTCGTCTTTGATCCGGCGCAGCAGGTCAGTGTCGCGGTTCACCTGCAGCATTTGCAGGGTTTCCATGTTTTCCCATGGATAGAACTCGCCAAGACCCATAGCCACACCCACATCCTTAAAGATCTGCCAAGAAGGCTTAGTATCACCTAAGGTTTCAACGACCCGTTGGCGCACATAATAGGCCGGATTTTTACCTGACTTATCAGCAATTTCTTCATCACGTTCAAGATAAGTTGACTCAGGTAAAATCACGTCCGCATAGGCGGCGGTTTCGCTGATATACACATCACACACGGCGATAAAGTCGAGCTTTTTCATCGCTTCAACAACGCGTGCTCTGTCTGTCATGGTTTGCATTGGGTTAGTGCGTGACATCACCCAACCGTGTAACTGGTAAGGAACAGCGCTTAATGTGGCATCGAGAATAGTTTGGTAAACGCCGCCCGATGTCCACATCATGGCGTACTGTTCTTCCACCTGATCGATACGTTTCGCTGCTGGTTTTGGCATGTCTTTCACGCCAGGTTTTGCCAATACGGGCGCAACCGCTTCACCGGCAAGCTTGTTGTAATCACCGGGTTTCTGGCCGATATAAATCCCGCCCTTACGCTCGATGTTACCAATCAAGACGTTAGCGGCGTAAAGGGCGCGGCGCATCTCAAACTCTTCGGTGGTAAAGGTGGCTCTGTGACCAAAATCGACCACAGCATGGGGCGCTTTAGCGGCATATTCGTGGGCGATACGACGAATGTCTTTGGCAGGCACATCGGAGATGGTTTCAGCCCATTCAGGGGTATAGGCTTTCACTTCGGCGGCAAAGGCTTCGAAGCCTTCCACATAGCGCGCGACAAATGCCTTGTCGTAAAGATTATCTTCAATCAATACATGGCATAACGCCAAGGCGACGGCCACGTCGGTACCGGGGCGAATGGCATACCATTCATCGGCTTTATCGGCCACGACGGAAAATCTTGGCTCGAACACCACCAGCTTGGCACCTTTGTCCATTTGCGCCGCCATCATGCCGCGGGTTTCGGACATATTGATGCCTTCGTACAGGTTATGGCCGAAGTTAATGATGTATTTAGAATTACTTAAATCACGTTTGACCTTAGTGCCAAAAATAGCCTTAGCGGCAATTTCATAACCACCAGGGCAAGTCGACGCGTGGGTAAAGGTATTTGGACTACCAAAGGCGGTCGCAAGGTGAAACAAATGCTTTTCTTGTGAGCCAGATTTTGACGAGAATGCCACGGCTTCTGGACCATGTTCTTTTTTGATTTTATTGAGGTTTTCAGCGATTAATTTATAAGCCTCATCCCAACTGATCTCAGCCCATTTACCTTCGCCGCGCTCACCGACCCGCTTTAACGGTTTAACGATACGCTGTGGATCGTACAATAAACTATGGCCTGCGCCGCCACGGGCACACACTTTACCGCCAAAGGATTTAGCGGCCTTGTTGCCACTAATGAAGACGTTTTTGCCCTCAATCACCCGCGCCGAAATCGGGCAGCGAGTCGAACACATTTCACAAATACTGGCAATGTCTTTGCCCATGCCCTTTAGCTGCTTATTCTCTAATGCCGCTAAGCTGCCCGGCAGCAGACTGGCCAACGCACACGTGGCGCTGCTCGCTCCTGCTCCCTTTAAAAAGGTTCGCCTATTAAGCTCAATCATGGTTACCTCCATCACGCTCATCCCACCCGCCAGTCGCCACATTGGACGCCATCGAGCAGAGGTTTGCTCACTGATTTGATTACTTTTTTAGTTATAAAGCGTTAAAACAGCGCCACCATATCTTCAAAATACACGGCATACGCTGAATACACTGCTCATCCACAGAGATTGTTATCCCGAAAGAGGTAGGTGGGTATTGTGGTAAACCACATGGGGAAGCTCGGTGTGATCTACCGCAACTAAAACCTAAGACTGACCTTGAAATACGTGAATAAGATCAATAGGTCTTAAAAAACGGACAGAAAAAGCCGCCAGATGGGACAAATGGCGGCTTCAAAAACAAACAGATATTTCAGTAAATTGCGATAACACTCGTGGGATGATCATCACTATGCTGAGTGAAAAGCTGAGTAAAAACCTACCACAATCCTTAATCCATTAATTCTATATCGAGGCAGTTGAGCAGCCGAGTCGCTTCATCGCGGCTAAACTTAGCGCCTTTGATTTTATTGTTAAAAATGTCGATATCGTAATTGGATGCCTCGCTGAAATCCGCCTCCAATAATTGAGTTCGGCCAAACAGACTATGACTAAAATCCGTGTAGGTGAAATTGGCTTGATTAAAACTGCCCTCGCGAAAATCGACATCGTGGGCCTTGCACTCTTCGATGATGATTTCATCGAGGGACAAGCCTAAAAATGAGCAGTCATTTAGGATGCATTGCTTAAAGGAAAAGGGCGCGGCAAAGGATAAACGCGACCACGCGGCGCGGGTCCAATCGATACCGACTAACTTACATTCTTCAAACTCCACCCCGCTGAACTGACACTGGGGCACTTTCACTAAACTTAAGTTGCAACGCACAAAGCGGCAATCGATAAACTTGCATTTACGGAAAGTGCTCTCGCTAAAATGGCAATCTTGAAAGCAACAATCCTCGAACTCGATGCCCTGTAGATCTTGGGCTAATTCCGACAAGCCATTGAACTGTTTTGATAAAAAACTATTGCCCTGCAAAGCCGCGCTTTGCGCGAGTTGCGATGGCGCAAGCTGTGATTGTGTAAGCTGTGGCACTTCTTTCTGTGACGACATAACACCTCTAATCCTGCCCAATCCCCAGCAATAAAATATGCAGGGCAATTGGGCTAGATACTGCTTATTGTTTACTCTCTGATACGAGGCTTGAGACTCACCGGCTAAATGCTCGCGACGAGTTCCTCAAGCTGATCGGTCGCCTTAGACCAACCCTGATGAAACCCCATATCCTCATGATTCTGCCTATCTTCACTATTCCAATGCAGCACCCGCGCAGTGTACTTGGTCTTGCCTTCCACAGGTTCAAAAGTAATAGTTGCCGTCATAAAGGCTTTATCGGACGGCACCCAAGCCTCAGTAAAGGCATCGGTAAATACGATGCGCTTATTCTCAACCACCTCGAGATACACGCCACGATTCGGGAAATCCTGTCCCTCAGGGCTGCGCATCACGATCATATTTGAACCACCGGCACGCACATCTAAGCTCGCGCTAGCCACAGTCCACGGCCTTGGCGTAAACCAAATTTTGAGGAGTTCTGGCTCGGTCCACGCGCGGAACAGCTTTTCTGGCGGCGCATCGATAATCCGCTCTAATACTAGCTCTCGTTGATTATCATTATGTACATGCTGACTTGTGCTCATATTCCCTCCATTGGATATTTGGCTTGATGGTCTTGTCGGCTGCAGCTACGTCATAAGCTCGCACATCAGCGCACTAAAATACAGCCCTTCAACATTCGCTCGTCCGCAGAACACCAGCCCTCCATCATGCTCAGCACTGAGTGTTAGCGCGTGATTCCCTTGCAAATCCTTATGCCCGCTAGATTCAAGCCACAGAACTATATAAAGAGCAGTGTAAAGGGCTATGTAAAGATCTGTGCAAAGAGCGATGCAAATAGCCGTGGCAAATTTTGTCAAAAAAGGTAGAATGTCGCCACTTTTTCGCGGCAGTCTAGAACAAGGTTCTCTCGGATTAATGGTTAGCATTTTCGAGCAAAATGGCACGGGCCCAGCCCGCTTTCGCAGACCACTTTCACTGTGGTGCCAACCTTGCCCTGCGTTTGTTCCATCCCTTGCATTATCTCCACCCAATACAATTCAAACACCGCCCGAAAATACGACTTTTGCTGTTCAAGATTTAACATCAAATCCCGCAAACTGGCTGAGCGATTTACGCCCTAAGCCAAGCGCGAATAATAAAGCGGTTGCAATGAATCTGGCTGTTGCTAACGCCATAGTCCATCTGCAAACCGACACTTATAAAAACCTTATCCCTACACTCTCTATCCTAAGGAATACTCGTCATGAGTCTTGCTGATTCCGTATTAGCCGTGAATAACGATTTGCCAATCCGCACCGACAGCCCAGTCCACAGCGGCAAGGTTCGCAGCGTTTACTGGCTAACCGATGCCGACAGCCGCCGTTTAATCAAAACCAAGGGTTATAACGTACCCGAAGATACCCCGCTCGCCATCATGGTGATCAGCGACCGTATCTCGGCCTTCGACTGTATCTTCCACGGTGAAGGCGGCCTCAAAGGCATTCCCGGTAAAGGCGCGGCATTAAACGCGATTTCTAACCACTGGTTTAAACTGTTCGCCGAAAACGGCCTAGCCGACAGCCATATTTTGGATATCCCGCACCCGTTCGTATGGATAGTCCAAAAAGCCCGCCCCATTAAGGTCGAAGCCATTTGCCGCCAGTACATCACAGGCTCAATGTGGCGCGCTTACTCTAAGGGCGAGCGCGTATTCTGTGGCATCACACTGCCAGAAGGCTTAGAGAAAGATCAAAAGCTCCCTGAGCTGTTAATCACCCCATCGACTAAGGGTATTTTAACCGGCATCCCAGGCGTGCCAGCCCAAGATGACGTGAACATCAGCCGCAGCGATATCGAAGCCAACTACCAAGCCTTTGGCTTTGAAAAGTTAGAAGATATCGACCTGTACGAGAAGCTGTTAAAGGATGGCTTTAAAGTGATTTCAAAAGCACTGGCCGACATTGATCAAGTGTTTGTCGACACTAAATTTGAGTTCGGTTATGTGACCGATAAAGATGGCAATTCAAAACTGATTTACATGGATGAAGTCGGCACCCCAGACTCATCA
This sequence comes from Shewanella sp. M-Br, assembly GCF_036245925.1. NCBI lineage: Bacteria > Pseudomonadati > Pseudomonadota > Gammaproteobacteria > Alteromonadales > Shewanellaceae > Shewanella > Shewanella sp. M-Br. The sequence continues at coordinate 138,632 of NZ_BJBV01000011.1, read as the reverse complement.
CGCATTTGGGACGGCGCAGCCTACCGCGATGGCAAGATTTTAGAAAACTCTAAAGAGGGTTTCCGCCAATTCCTGCTAAATCATTTCCCCGATCCTGATGTGCTGCTCAACAAAGACAGAATGCCAGAGCGTGAAGCACTCGCCCGCGACAATAACCTCCCACTTGAGGCCATGATGCAAGTGTCACGCACTTACACCGGCGTTGCCGAGAAGGTGACTGGCGCTCCAATCCCGCTGCCAGCGAATCCAAAGGCAGATATCATCAAGATACTCAAAGATGAGTATGATCTGATTGTGTAATAGAGAGTTGTAATCAAATCTGAGGTTTTGGGTGGTTTACCCATAACTGAATAGTAGAAAAGGCGCTTAGGCGCCTTTTTGTTTAAGTCATTCAAAAACTTAACCAATACACCGCTGATGATTAAGCACTGTCATTCCAGTGACACGCCATGAACTCATCCATGAGGGCTCGACGACGGCATCTGATGTAAAAGGATTTACGAATGTCGCGATCACATGGATGTGAATGAGCGACCATGTCACGGACGGTCACTTACATGCCAATGCTTAATTCAACCAACTCTTCAGTAATCTGTATGCCTTTTCACAAGCAGACACTTTACAAATTTAACAATGGGCGGCTCGTTAAATTGTTTCGGTGTAAGGTGATAACTAGATCTGTACAGCCAACATGTCTAACTATGTAGTATTGATACAACCTCTGCTAATAGTAAAAAATTACAGACCATTGAGAACTGGTATATAGCAATCAAGCTTTTCATCAAACCGCAGATTATCAAACTGAACACCAGAATACTTTAACCTCACGAAAGCAGAGTAATAGTCACTATGCCTCGTGATAAATCTAGGATAAATATTTATATCATTATCCGCAGCGTCAAACGTGTCGCCAGTTACATAATTTAGGCATTTGAGCCTGCTTGGCAGCCCATATATTACTATAGGGTTTACAGGGAACTTAGGGTTGTCATATATAACTTTACGTAGTAACTCCCACTTTGGGTACATTGCATTTTTTATTTTAGCGAAAACAACCACATCAATTAGCCACCCTTCAATCAAAAGTGGCCGATCAAAAGCAGAGGCAATTTCCTTACAACTTATTGATTTAAAATCAAATATATTCACAATGAGAAACCGATCATCATAAACAATGTATCCGAAACCAAACTCACCGCTTTCAAGCGGAATGTAAAAACAAGTACCTACATCAATCTTTTTCATACGCCCCCACCAAGTTAGCATTTTTTCTTCGAAGATGAATGTGTTGACATTCTATTTCTATAGTTTTCATCAAACGCTTTGGCCCTCTTATCATTAGGAACACTCAATCTGCTGGGGTCGTAAGAGCGAGCACGGTTGCCTGCTCCAGCATTAAATTTACCGTCTTCTGTGTAGACTCCACGCTGAGAAGTATCTAACGTTTTGTAATGTTCAATATCCGCTTGTTCATACCCTCTGACTTGTGCATGAGAATACTAAAGAATACTAAATGGAAATACTAAATGGACATCCAAAATACTAAATGGACATCCATCGTTAATGGCGAGGTAGTTAACCTCCGAATATGCTTTGGTTAAGCATTAAACAAGGAGGTTTGTAGGCCGCGCCCTCGCAGAACTCAGATTAGTCTTGAAGACACCCCTTTTTATCACTGTTGCAGTCGTGTCGTTCGACGTGCTTTTTTGTGTGGCGATGATCGTTACTCAGGTAAAAACCATGACCATCGCCGCGCTTGGGTAGAATCGCTATTGTTTGAACTCGAAGCCGTTTTTGCAATAGATGTGGCGGCCTTTGCGGTGATGTCCAATCATCTACATGTGGTTTTACGCATTGATGTAGAGACAGCAAACCGCAGGAGCGACAGGGAGGTGCTTGAGCAATGGCATAAGCTATTTAAAGGCGATGAATTAACGCAAAAATTCGCCAAAGGTGGGTTGGTTGAAGCGGACGAGGTCAACAGATTAAGGCATTCAATCGCCATTTATCGCACCGCTTATGTGATATCAGTTGGTTCATGCGTTGCTTAAACGAGCCGATAGCAAGACAAGCAAATCAAGAAGATAACTGTACTGGGCGTTTTTGGGAAGGTCGATTTACCTATTTCTTTTATAGAGAATCAAGCTCTACTTGATGAAGCTGCCGTTTTAGCCTGTATGACTTATGTGGATTTGAATCCCATCAGAGCCCAAATGGCCGATACACTGGAGCGATCAGCTCATGCCAGTATTCAGCTTCGAATTCAGGCGGCATTGAAAGATGAGCAGCCCAAAAATCTATTGCCTTTTATCGGCAATGAACGCGATAACCAACCCATTGGCATTACGTTTTCATTAATAGATTACCTTCAATTGGTGGATGATACCGGTCGAATTATTCGAAATGATAAACTAGGTGCAATCACTGAAAATAGCGCCAAGTTACTGACAAGATTAAATATCCACCATGACAATTGGCTTAAGCTTACCACCGAGTTTGGTAAGCTATTTCATGGCCCTGTGGGAACCTTGCAAGAACTGACTGATTACTGCGAACACTTAGAAAAGCGACGACGGCACTTTGCCAAATGCTGTCAGCACCTCAACGCTGGCTGATTTCAATCCTGCATCATTAACCATGCCTTTCACAACAGCCAACAAGAGAATGGCTTAGGTATTTTTTACTAAAAATCTAAGTTTTTCAGCAAAATAGGCTAATTGAGTTAGTCCTCATCCTCTGGAGCAATACCTCGCAAGCTATTTAGCCGCTAAGTGACTTTTAGTCACTTGGATGCTAACTGAAAGTACATTATGTTCTTGTTTTATATTGGGTGGCCTGATTTATATCTTCGCTACAAATGGAGGACAAGATTTATTTCTTCCAACACTAATTGTCAATTGCTGCAATTTTTTTAAAGATTCCATCTAACTAATCATTATTATAAGTCGTTTCTTGAATTAAATGACTATCTTCATTATAGCTTTTCCAAATACCTTCTTTCTTACCATTTTCATAAGTTCCTTCTACTTCTATTATACCATTTTTATGATAACTCTTAAAAAGCCCCTCTCGCTCTCCATTTTTATAATATTCCTCAGCTTGCAATATTCCTTCCTCATCATAGGCTTTATAAAGACCATCTAATTGATCATTTTTATAAACGCCTTCCGCCTCTAATTTACCGTATTCATTATAATATTTAAACAGACCATTTCTAATACCATTAACATAGTTTTTTTCCACTGTCAATCTACCATTTTCATTATAACACCTCCAAACACCTTCTAATTTTCCATTTATATATAACGCTTCATTCTCTAGTTCACCATTACAATGATAAGTTCGATAAAAACCGTCTTCTTTCCCATTTTTAAAAATTTGTACTGTTACTTGACCATTTTCATTATAATATTTCCAAACACCTTCTAAAGTCCCATTTTCATAAGTCAATTCCGACTCTAACTGACCGTTTCTATAATAGCTTTTACAAATACCCTCTTCTTTCCCATTTACATAAAACTTTTCCTCCATTAGTTTTCCATTAGACCAATAATGCTTATAAATGCCTTCTCTATTGCCTTTTCTATAAGTTCCCTCTTTTTCTAACTGACCGTCTTTATAATAACTATTACAAATACCATCTAACGTTCCATATTTATAATTTTCTTCTTTTTCTAACTGACCGTTTTCATAATAACTATTACGAATACCATTTAACTTTCCATCTTCATAATTTTCCTCAATCCTTAGTTGACCATTTTTATAATGACCTGTTACTTTTCCTGTAAATATTTTTTTACTCATTTTACTATACCATAATTAAGATAACTCAAATTCAACTCCGAAGTGCGATACTCTAATCGAAGAATAGAGGCAAGATTAACGCCCAAGAGTGCAAATCTCAATCTATCAGTTCTATTTTTAACCATAGCTTACTCAAAAGCATACTTATGTTAACCATAGATGTAAGAGACTATCACCATGAATTATCTGTATTTTACCATAGTAAGACGATACCAGGTTTTTATTCTTTTAGAACAGCGCTTTCGATATAAATGTACTGATTGTCATCGTCCTAATGACGATAGGCAATCCTCCCATGCCTAAAATCGGTGGGGTTTGCATGTTTAAAAACGCCTTTTTTAATGAATTAGTTTGACTTTTGTACCATATATCGTCCCATCATTTTTAATGGTACTCGTTCAAGCAATTTTCGCCATAACAGATTGTAGGCAAAAAATGGAAAGTGAATTATATTGTTGTTTATAAATGGCTGCCAATACTTCTTATTAAATCCAATAACATCTACCATCAAGATAAAGTAAAAAAGGCGTGACACTTAAAGTATCACGCCTTAATAATTATGAATTGTTGATGAGATTACTAATTAGAAGCGATATTCAACACCGATACTGGCTTGATTAAAGTCTGTATCTGTTTTCCCGCCATTGGCGACGCTATCTACATTAATATCTGCATCATACCAAGTGTACTCAGCATTAATTAAAAATCGATCTGTGACTTTAAATGCCACACCAGCACCCGCAAATACACCTTCGCCATCGTCATTGCCAGAAAATCCGACGACGTCATAATCTGTCGAATACCATAACTGACCACCTTTAGCATATAGCTCAACTCGGTCTGCAATGGGAAGCATGACTTTAAGGGCTGCCGTATAACCATCGGTTTCGGCATTTGCTAAACCATTACCATAATCACCAAAGTTAATGTAACTACCTTCAAGAGCGAGGTATTTATTAAACTTATAACCAACAAGGCCCTGCATTACATCACTATTATCATCAAAATCATCATCGCCATCGACTTTTAAATAACCGTAGTTAGCGCCGACATAGATACCGTTTTCTGCGGCATCACTGTTGCTCATGTTATCAGCATGAGAATATGCACTAAAAGAGGCTAAAGAAATAATGGCAGCTAAAGTAAGAATGGGATTTTTCATAAAGTACTCCTAGTTAATTATTTAAATACACTAAGGACATTACAAAAATAATGCCAACCTCGCAAAACCACACTCAGATCAATACATAATGAAAACAATAACCTTACTTATCAACAGTATAGATTTATTTTAATATTTTAAATTCAAGTTAACTATTTTTATAAAACACATGAAACTTTTTTCATACTTACACTAAAGCCGTGCTAATTCTGTCTTAATGTATTTATTGCCTATGAAATTGTAACTATTTCATAGGCAACAAAATAAACATACAAAATCATTACATTTAATTAATTCCATTATCATTTATATTGTGCGACTTACTTATTAAAGCAAGTTTATTAAAGCAAGCTTTAACGGGAATACTGTGCGGCAGCGTTATAAACAAGAGTTATGGATGACGAACTGATTGTTAAACATGGACGTTATTTGGCGAGGAATATCCAAAAGGGGAACAGGTACTTTCCCCTTTTGGTCGACTCTTGATGAAAAATCAGGAGTGAAGTCTACTACTTTCATTTGGGTTTAAATAAAAACAGACTGAAAGAGAAGCGAGATTTAACAAGTCACACTGACATTATGAGCAAGCCTTCTGTTACCAACCTTCAACAGAAGGTCAAATCTTCACGCAAACAAACAGCGCATTACCTGATGCTAAATCCCACGGGACAATTCTTTCATAATCGTGTTCGAAAACATGCACTTCAAAATAGGGCGCTAACAATTCCTGCAGCTCAGTGAAGCTGGTAGCGACCATAGCATGTTGGTCTTGCCATTGCTCAATACTGTGGACTTCTTGTAAACCCACTTCTTGCAAACCTGCAGCGTTTAACTCGGCTTCCAGCGAGCCTAAGCCTTTCATATCAGAAACAGGTAAAGGCGAGAACTCAGCAAACGGCTGACTGCTTTTGGCAATACTCAACTTTAATGACTGTTTCTCACCTTGCCCACTGTAATGCCAGCCGGATTCGAAGGCGAAATGGCTACCATCAAACTCGGCAAAATGCTTAACCGAACTTGTGTTATCGATTCTGTGCTTATCGACAGTATTAAAACAAAACAGCCCACCATCATTAAGTGCGCTATGCACACTGGCGATACAGCTTTTAAGACGTTCAATGCAAGCACTGTAATGGATGGAATATAAAAAACAGGTAATCAAATCGACGCGCTCTTCTAAATAAAAAGCCGTCATATCTTGGAGGTTAAACTGAGCTTCAGGACAACGACGCATTGCCATGTCTAGCATAGGCTGATTAATATCAAGGCCACTGCACTGATAACCAAGGTCGATAAAATGCCGCACATGCGGACCAGTGCCACAGGCTAAATCAAGATGTTGCTTACCATTATTGCCGAGGAACTGATGCAGACGATGGATACTCGCGCTCTGTTGCTGGTAGTTGATATCGGAACACATTAAATCGTAATAACCGGATAAATCGGTATAGAGCGCGTTGGAAGACATAGTAGCGAATAGGTAACAAGGGCAATTTTAGGTGGCGCATGATATATCAGTTAGCCGATATCAGAAACAAAGAATTATCCATCGAGTCTCAGCACGTGTTATCACTCTAATCGTGCAACGATATCAATCCACCTAACCATTTACTTTGGGGCGTGAAAGCTCAGCTCTTCATAGGAACTCAAATATTCGAGTTGTGGTTTGGCAAAATAATAACCCTGAAAATACTCAATCCCTATTCCAGCGAGATAATTAAGTTCGGCTTCAGTCTCAATGCCTTCGGCCAAAACTCTTGTATTAAGCTCTAAACAAATACGCAGTATTTCATCCACGGCTAACTGCTTTTCTCTATCGAGATCGATATCACGGATCAAGGTCATATCAAGTTTTAATACTTGAGGGCGCAGGGCTTCGAGCCAGCTTAAATCAGCAAAACCACTGCCAAAATCATCGATTGCAGTGATAAAACCACGCTTAGCATAGCTCTCGAAGATACGGACTAATTTTGCCCGATCAACAATTTGCTCGCCCTCAGTCACTTCGAACATGATTTTGTGAATATCAAACCCATACATGTCGGCGGCTTCAATCGTCGCGCGGATACAGGTCTCAGGGTTATATACGGCATTAGGTAAAAAGTTGATACTGAGCATCTTATCGAGTCCCAGCTTTGAAGCGGTTTCTATCGCTTTAACACGGCAAGCCTGATCAAAATAGTATTTATTATTTTCATTAATCCGCTCAAACACCCACGCAGCCCCTTCACCATCAGGGCCTCTAACCAGAGCTTCATAACCGCTAATCTCACGACTAGGCCAATGGATAATAGGTTGAAATGCCATTCGAATTTCAAATCCTAATGACTTACCACTTAAGCAATCCATGCAAGTTTGTTGCTTTATTCGAGCGGGAAAATCCATAAACGGCCTCCTAAACATTAACACTTACTAGTGTGAGGATAAATACTTAAATTTGCCAGTTTTTACTGTTCATCATCCTAATAAAATCCATCACATATAGAGTGAAGAATGCTATTTCCAAAAATATAAAACGATTGTAAACGGCATAAAAAAATGGATGAATCTCAATAGGAGCTTCATCCATCACCATATACCTCAGACTGATTTACTTCAGTTTATAAACCACTTCAACTCTATCTTCTATGCTCACTTGGCCGTACTGATAGCTCTCGGCGGCGCCCATGGCATCGGCTTTAGCGCTCATGCGTAACATGACCGGTTGCACAGGGCGTTGATCGTAATAACGGATCTGCCAGATCTTACCGAGATTTTCACCAAAGCCTTTAGCCAAAGATTCGGCTTTTTGTTTGGCATCCACAATCGCAGCTTGACGTGCTTTGGCGACGTATTCAGCTTCTTTACTCGACTTAAGGGCGATGTTATTCACCCGATTCATACCCTCTTCTAAGGCAGAATCTAAAATAGCATTCAAGCGGCTTAAGTCTGTTACCGACACGGTAATTTGGCGACTGGCAGTATAACCCGTCAGCTCTGGCGCTTTATCCTGCACATAGACGTATTGCGGTTGAAGATTTAAATTCGCGCTCTGGATCTGATCTTTAGTCACACCCGCTGCGGTGAGACGGGCGATAAACTTAGCCACGGCGGCATCGGAATTATCTTTGGCGGCTTTAGCGGTTTTTTCGGTCACGGCCACTTCCACATTCACATCCGCCATATCAGGCTCGACTTGGATTTGACTCACCCCCATGGTTTCAATATGCGGGAAATCGACCTCAGCGGCGAGCACTGCTGGCGCCATAAACGCGCTAGAAAAAAGACCACCCGCCACCAATACCGCTAAAAGAGAATTTTTCATAACTTACTCCAAAATAATGTGCTTATACCTAAACCACTTCAAATAGAACGCATATTCAAAACGAGACGGCTAAAACGACTGTGTCGCTTATTTAGCGCTTAGGCTATCAGTAAAAAGTGCCAATACTTGTGCCAATATGTAACAGCATCAAGAAATTGTCTCTTGTCCCTATAAACGCGGCCAATTTTAAAAAGGGTTAATTTTTCTGAAAATTTTTTAGCGCTTTTTATCCAGATAAATTCGACCTTGGATCTTTGGCCTATCTTCCTATATCCACACCCAAAATAGGCCTTAGGGTTAACTGGCATATTCAGCGCCCCAGTTGTACACTTTTCAGCCAAAGCTACTGTACCTTTTAATCACTTCAGGTATAATCCGCCAACTTTTTTAAGGCGGCTTATACCTCAGCGAGAAACCATGACAGTTGAAACTTTTAAACCCAAGCAAACGACCACGCTTGATATCCCAGTCAAAACATTAGAAGCAGCAAGCACCAATGCTGTTACCACTGGGAATCGCATCGGTTTCGTGTCTTTGGGCTGCCCAAAAAACCTCGTGGATTCAGAGCGTATTCTGACTCAGTTACGCATCGACGGCTACGAAGTGACTAACAGCTACGACAATGCCGACTTAGTTATCGTCAATACCTGCGGCTTTATCGATGCTGCGGTGGAAGAGTCTCTGGATGCTGTGCGTGAAGCCTTAGAAGAAAACGGCAAAGTGATCGTCACTGGCTGCCTTGGCGCCAAAGAAAACCAAATCCGCGAAGTGCACCCAGATGTGTTAGAAATCACTGGCCCACACAGCTACGAAGCCGTGTTAAAGCACGTTCACAAATACGTGCCTAAGCCAGAACACAACCCTTTCACCTCATTAATCCCACAAACTGGGGTTAAGTTAACGCCTAAGCATTACGCTTATTTAAAAATTTCAGAAGGTTGCGACAACCGTTGTACTTTCTGCATCATTCCTTCACTACGTGGCGATCTCGACAGCCGCCCAGCGGGCAGCATCTTAGATGAAGCTAAGCGTTTAGTGGAATCAGGCGTACAAGAAATTCTAGTTGTCAGCCAAGACACCTCGGCCTACGGCAAAGACAAAGGCGGTCGTACCGATTTTTGGAACGGTATGCCAGTCAAGCAAGACATTACTAGCCTAGCGCGCCAACTGGGTAAAATGGGCGCTTGGGTGCGTCTGCATTACATCTATCCCTACCCATGGGTTGACGATTTGATCCCCTTGATGGCCGAAGGTTTAATCCTGCCGTATTTGGATATTCCAATGCAGCATGCAAGCCCGCGCATCCTCAAGATGATGAAGCGTCCAGGCCGTGTTGACCGTCAGTTAGAAGCGATTCAACGCTGGCGTGAAATCTGCCCAGATCTAGTGATCCGCTCGACCTTCATCGTCGGCTTCCCAGGTGAAACCGAAGAGGATTTCCAAATCCTGCTCGATTTCTTAAAAGAAGCTCGTCTTGATCGCGTAGGTTGCTTTAAGTATTCTGAAGTCGATGGTGCTGTCGCCAACACCATCGCTGAGCTTATCAGCGAAGAAGTGAAAGAAGACAGATACCACAGATTTATGGAACTCCAAGCCGAGATCAGCGCCGAGCGTTTAGCCCGTTTCGTTGGCCGTACTTTAGATATTCTGATTGATGATGTAGACGAAGAAGGCGCCATTGGCCGCAGCTTCGCCGATGCACCAGAAATCGACGGCATGGTGTTTATCAATGGTGAAACTGAGCTGGAACCCGGTATGTTGGTTCGTGCCCGCATCACCCATTCAGATGAACACGATCTGTGGGCTGAAGTGGTCGACGCTGACACCCAAGACTAAGCCGTTCTGATATAGGACAGGCTATGACTCAAAAAGCGAACCTCTGGTTCGCTTTTTGTTTTTATCATTTCGTAAGCATTAACACTGCGAATGCTTCAGCATCCTTACTCCACTGTTTCTTCACACTGTCTTGGCCCACGATATTGATTCATTGCCAGCCTCAATTTCGCTGATTTATCAGCAGCTAGGATGAGACGTTTTGAATTAAGCATTAAGCATCGGGTCCCAACATCTTATTGGCATCGACCCAAAGCTCGAACTCTTCTGCAGTCACAAACTCAAGTTCTAATGCCGCTTGGCGCAGTGTCTTATGCTCACTATGGGCTTTTTTAGCTATCTTAGCGGCCTTTTCATAACCGATATGTTGATTTAGCGCTGTCACTAACATGAGTGAGTTCTCCACATGCTGCGCGATTTGTGGCTCATTCGCCACTATGCCGACTACGCAATGGTCATTAAACGACTGGCAAGCATCCCCCAATAAGCGCCCCGATTGCAGCACATTGGCGATGATCATCGGCTTAAACACATTGAGCTCAAACTGACCATTGCTGCCGCCAATCCCAACGGCGACATCATTACCCATGATTTGCGCGCACACCATAGTCATAGCCTCGACCTGAGTCGGGTTGACTTTTCCCGGCATGATCGACGAACCGGGTTCATTTTCAGGCAGTAATAACTCACCAATGCCGCAGCGCGGGCCAGAACCTAACATCCTAATATCATTTGCGATCTTCATTAAACTAACCGCCGCCACTTTATAGGCCGCCGATAGAGCGACTAATTCATCGTGGGCAGCAAGGGCAGCAAACTTATTCGGCGCCGTTACAAAGGGCAAACCCGTGAGTTTTGCGATATTGTCCGCCACCTTAACGGCGTAATCCTTGTGTGTATTCAGCCCAGTGCCGACGGCAGTCGCACCTAAAGCTAACTCGGCCACCCGCTTGAGACTGTGCTCAATGCCTTCGATGGCATGACTTAACTGCGCGGCGTAACCGGAAAACTCTTGGCCTAACGTTAACGGTGTTGCATCCATAAAATGCGTGCGACCGATTTTAACTAGGTGCGCAAACTCCTCGGCCTTATCCTGCAAGCTCTGCTGCAATAACCTCATGCAGGGCAAAACGAGCTCAACGGCTTGGCGATAGGCGGCAATGTGCATTGCGGTGGGAAAGGTATCGTTGGAGGATTGCGAGCGGTTAACATCGTCATTGGGATGCAAGCATTTAACCGCATCGATAAGTTGTCCACCCGAGAGTACATGGCCGCGATAGGCAATCACCTCATTGACGTTCATATTGGTTTGCGTGCCCGAGCCTGTTTGCCAAATTACTAAGGGAAATTGCGCATCGAGTTCGCCTGTAATCAGCTCATCGCACACTTGGGCAATCAGTTGAGCTTTATCTTGGTGCAAGACGCCAAGCTGTTGATTGGTAATAGCGGCGGCTTTCTTTAAATAGCCAAAAGCGTGGATCACTTCGACAGGCATAGATGCCTCAGCACCAATACGAAAGTGCTGCCGCGAACGCTCGGTTTGTGCGCCCCAATAACAATCGACGGGGACTTTCACCTCACCCATAGTGTCGTGTTCAACTCGATATTGCTGTGCCATGTGCATCTCCTTCGCTAAAACGCTCTCAGCGTTCACCATACTCGCTCAGGGCGAAAGTACAATTAACCTCCAACAAGGAGTATCAATAATAAGGCTGATTTAAGCGTAAAGATTGGCGTAAAGGCAGGTGGAGGAGCATGAATTGGCAGGATTAACGAGGCACTAACACAGCAGACTAAAGCAGCGAACTAAAACAGTAAAAAGCAGATTAACAAAAGCGCAGACCTAGAAAGTCAAAAGGGGCATCGCCCTTGTGCTGATGCCCCTTTCGGTTTTGTGCCTTACGGTCGTATGACCCTTTGCCCTTTTTCGCTTTCTCGGTGCGGGTCCTAAACAAGGGACTCGTCACTAACGCTTTGAGTGCGTTATCGGTAATGGTGCCTCGACCACTTTCGTGTTCTAAGGGCATATTTTGCGGTTTTTGCTTAGTCATTTTATGCCTCACTGCTTAATGAAAGTTAAGCCCATAGCCTAACAGCGCAAACTATAACGCAATCAAATCAGATGTACAGAGTTTGTGCACTCCAACATAAAAAATGACTTTGACTAGTAGAAAAGTATGATAGATTATTCAAACAAAAATAATATATTAGCTTAATAATCAATAAGATTTTATTAATAGGTTTAGTGAGTGGATTTTGCCATAACCTTTATTGGCACTCAGGTTACACTTTGTAATCGACAGATAAGGAGATCAATTTGACATCCGTGTTAGTCGCTCAATCTTGGCTCGGCGCACTGTTTTTACTGATAATGCTTCAAACCCCGCTTGCCAACGCTTTTTCCAGTTCAGACTCCTGCGTGATGACCATGGGGTATCGTACCAGCGAACGCTTACCCTTTATCGGAGACGAGTCCAATAACACGGGATTTTATCACGAACTCTACCAAGCGGCGGCGAACAAGATTGGCTGCAAACTCAATGTGGTGCGCGCACCTAAATTACGTATTCTGCGGGATCTCAAACTCGGCAATATCGATTTTTATCCCGGCCTTAATTTCACCGAAGAGCGGGCTCAATACGCGCATTTTATCCCCAATGGACTTTCACAACGTGCGATTGGCATTAGCCGTGCTGGCGCCGCCGATATTCGCTCCATTGAGCAGTTAGCCCATAATGAAATGACCCTCTTAATCGCTCCCGGCAGTTACGACTTTGGCGGCTTACCCGACAAAATTAAGGTACGCAAACCGCCTGAGTTAACCGTCCCTAAAGCCTTGGATTATTTGCTTTCAAACCAAGGGGACTTTTTTATTTATGATCAAACCACTTTGCATTATTACCTTAAAAATCGTGACCAAAGCCAGTTTAAACTCCACTATCACTACAGCGAATTACCGCAGGAAATGTACCTCGGTTTCTCGAAAAAAAGCCGCCACTACCGCGGTAGATACAACCCCAACTATCGCGCTGATATCCCCATCAGCCCAGATAACAGTCCCACTGTGTTAACACCAGATTCTAAAGTCTTTGAATTTGCCAAAGCACTCGCCGCTATGGATTCCCAAGGTGAAACTCAGCGCTTGTATAGTAAGTATTTTGGCTAGCTTAAATCCCAGAAATTAAAATGCCTCATTTGGGTTAGCTTAAATCACAAAAGTACCGCTAACGCAGAGTTCTATTGGACCTTTTATCAATTGAGGTACCAATAAAGAGCTAGGAGAATCATGCCTAACTGATTAAAAAGTGGAAAACTTGTCTTCTGCTCAAGCCATATTCTGATGTTTTAACTCGCTTTGTTACCCTCTGCGACAATATGCCGCACCTGCCACACTGAGATGCTCTTTATAATGCAGCGCAATTAATCCAAGTGAATGGAAGACAATAAGATGGCTGCAAATTCTGCGTATTTATCTCACCCGTTTAAAACTTCAGTAATTTCCTCATCCCTCGCAATCGCCATGGGCTTATCGCTAGCGCCACAGGCTATGGCTGACGACAGCGAATTAGCCAATATTGAACGCTTAGAGGTCCATGGCCAACAGACCGAAAACCGTAACGCCTTAGGCTCGGCTGAAAATCTACTGAAAGGGCAAGGAGTCGATTTCTCCGAAGCGGGCGGCGTATCGGCCCTACCTATCCTCAATGGTATGATGGGCGATCGCATCAAAGTGCTGGTTGATGGCGCGGACATTACCGCGTCCTGTGCAAACCAAATGAATCCACCGCTGTCCTATATCTCCGCCAATCAAATCACCACAGCCGAAGTCATTGCGGGTGTATCGCCAGTCAGTGCCGGTGGCGACAATATTGCGGGTGTGATCAAGGTTAGCAGCCTTAACCCTAAATTTGGTGAAAGCGAGGCCATCAAATGGAATAGTGGCGATATTTCAACTGGATATCGCAGTGTGAGTGACACCTTATTACTCGGCACCAACGCAACAGTCGCCAGCAAAAATGTCAGCCTAAGCTATCAAGGCGCCTATGAAGATGCCAACAGCTATAAAGATGGCAATGGCGATAAAGTCATCGATACCCTGTACCGTGCACAAAACCATGCTTTGACCGCCGCATGGCGCGATGAGACTCAAGAAGTTGCCATCAAATTGACCCACCAAAATATTCCATTCCAAGGTTTTGCTAACCAATACATGGATATGACGGATAACAAGAGTTACGGTGCCCTCGCCCGTTATCAACTCAAACTCGACGATGACGGTGAATTCAGTGCCCAAGTAAACTGGCACGGCGTGAAACACGAGATGGGCTTTTTCACCCCAGAAAAAACCGGCAAGATGCCAATGAACACTGAAGGTGATGACTACAGCTATCAACTGCACTGGCGCTTGCCAATGGGTGATGACAGCACCTTACTGGTCGGCCAAGAATACTATAGCTACCAGCTCGACGATGTTTGGCCTGCGGTGCCTGGCACTATGATGGCGCCCAATGACTACATCAACATCAACGATGGCCAGCGAAAACGCGCCGCCGTTTATGGCGAATGGCAGCAAGATTTAAGTCAAAGCTGGTGGTTATCGGCGGGTGTTCGCTTTGAGTATGTCACCACCAATACTGGTGAAGTCCAAGCCTATAGCAACATGCCTATGATGGGCATGCCCAATGTCGACGCAGAAGCGGCAAAAGCCTTTAATGCAATGGACAGAAAACGTGATGATAATCTGATCGATGCCACCTTACTGGCGCGCTATCAATTATCGACCAATCAACAACTTGAGTTTGGTTTAGCCCGCAAGAATCGTGCTCCGAATCTATACGAACGTTACAGCTGGGGCCGCGGCACTATGGCGACCACTATGATAGGTTGGTATGGTGATGGTAATGGTTATGTGGGTAATCCGGATCTTAAACCAGAAACCGCCCATACCCTGAGCGCAGCCTACAAATATAACGATGATAGCTGGCAAGTCTCGACCACGGCTTGGTACACAGCTGTGACTGACTATGTCGATGCCGAAGTCATTGGTAGCTTCAATCGCACCAGTTCGCCTGATGGCAAACGCAATATTCTCCAATTCACTAACTTAGATGCCAATCTCTATGGCGCACGTTTTAATGCGCTCTATCAGTTTGCCGAAACCAGCACAGGTAAATGGCAAGTGTTAGGCAAAGTGAATGTAACCCGTGGCGAGCGAGATGAGGGTGATGAACCTTTATATCAAATCAAGCCGTTGCAAACAGAGCTGGCACTGCAACATCAGTTAGGTCAGTGGGAAAACAGTCTTTCATGGCAATGGGTTGCGACCAAAGATCGCGTAGATGACCGCCGCCTTGAAAATGAAACCGACAGCTACTCCTTGCTCAATTTGAACAGCAGCATGAAATGGCAGGATCTGACTGTTACCTTCGCCGTGAATAATCTGTTCGACAGCTACTATGAGCTGCCACTGGGCGGCGTGAGTGTGGCTGAATTTAAGGCCGATAATACCAATGGCTTTAACCAGATTGCCGGTGCAGGTCGCTCGTTTGAACTCAGCGCAAGCTACGCATTTTAATGACCGATTTTAAAGGCACTGTTTTTAACAACATAGTTCTTAACGGCACGGCTTTTTAGGTCGAGCAGCCCTAATCGACGCGTTAAACAAAAAGGGCAAGCAGATTAAGTGATTAATCGCTTGCCCTTTTTATGCTCAAACCACATTCATGCTACTAGCACTAAAGCACTGAGACGACTTAAGCGCACTATAGCAGCACGGCAGAACGAGTGAGACTATGGATTAGTTACCCGCAATCTTCATTTCAGATAACAAGATACCGCCGGTACGAATCGATGAGCGCAGATCAAAATCCTTACTCACGGCTTGTACGCCACGGAACATCTCTTTTAAGTTACCCGCGATAGTGATCTCTTCCACTGGATATTGGATCTCACCGTTTTCAACGTAGAAACCCGCCGCACCACGGGAATAATCGCCCGTTACCATGTTCACGCCTTGGCCCATAACTTCGGTCACAATCAAACCTGTGCCCATGTCTTTTACCAATTCGTCGAAGGTTTGGCCAGTGTGGCCGAGCGTCCAGTTATAAATACCGCCCGCATGGCCCGTGTTGGTTAAGCCTAACTTGCGCGCCGAGTAACTGGTCAGCAAATAGGTTTCTAACATGCCACGGTCAATAATGCGTCTGTCTTGGGTCGCCACGCCTTCACTGTCGTAGTTCGCGCTTGCCAATGCGCCCAGTAAATGCGGCTGCTCTTCGATATTAAACCAATCGGGGAAGATTTGGGTGTTGATCGAATCCAATAAGAAACTGGATTTACGGTATAAACTGCCGCCGCTGATCGCACCGATAAAGTGGCCGATTAACCCTGTGGCGATATCTGGCGCTAATAAAATGGGTAAACGCGTCGTCGCGATCTTGCGCGCACCGAGGCGGCTTACTGTCTTCTCGGCGGTCTTTAAACCTACGGTTTCTGGCGCAAGCATCTCGCTGAATTTACGGGCGATAGTGTAATCGTAATCCCGTTGCATATTGCCTTCGCTATCTTCACCGATCACGCTGCAACTCAAGCTATAACGCGAGCTGCAATAACCGTTTAAGAAACCGTGGCTGTTGCCATACACTTTAACCGCAGTGTGAGCATTGGCACTGGCGCCGTCGGAATTATTGATACGTGGATCGGCATCGAGCGCCGCAGTTTCGGCGCGGATTGCCAGTTGCGCTAACTCATCGGGGGAAATATCTTGTGGATAATACAGTTGAAGATCGCGGATCTGATTTGCCATCAAGGCTTTATCGGCAAGGCCACTGAATGGATCCGGAGAAGTATAACGGGCGATATCGTCGGCCGCTTTCACCGCGAGTGCAATGGCCTCTGAACTTAAATCCGACGTCGATGAACTGCCCTTGCAACCATCGCGGTAAACCGTAATTCCTAAGGCACCATCTTTATTAAATTCAACGGTTTCAACTTCTTTTAAACGGGTAGAAACCGACAAACCTTGTTGTTTACTGATCGCCACTTCGGCAGCGTTCGTTCCTAATTTGTTGGCATATTCCAGCGCCACGGCCACCGCATCTTTCAGCGCGCCCAATTCACTATCGATTCTGTTCAAAGACACAAAGCTACTCTTTCGTTGTCGGCAATGGCCGTAGCATAACAAACACAAATCCCATTCACATTAATTATTCGCGGCTGACTTAGGCTTGAGAGCGTATCCTATACCCAAACAACCTGAAGATGCAGGATTCAGCGGGAGTTTAACGCACTTTAGGCAAGGCGGTTATTTGCAGACCTAGCGGGCTAAGTTAAAAATAACCAACACAGCATAAAGTGCGTTAAAACCCGCCGGGACGGAGCGCCTAGGGCACTCCACTTCCGTGTTGCATCAATTCAAAAGGTGGCCGACATTCTGTCATTGATGCGCCTTGAATTGGAGCACCCTAGGCGCTCTGAAACTCGTATCTTCAGGTAGCTTGGGTATTAACACATTCACCTAGGCGATTTTTGGCTAGAGATGTTATTATTAGCCAGTAAATTACTTGAGGTTTTATCTATATGAAGATTGTTGGTGATTCAGAACATTTTAAACAGCCCTACGACATAGATGAAGATTATGTCAGCAGCAAAACAACGGACAAGCGTGATAGCGAAGCCGTGCAAAAAGTCGGTATGGAGCTTGTTTCACTGAGCAAGACTCAGCTAGATAAAATCGAGCTGGATGAGTTTTTGTACGACGCTATCCTGCAAACACGCAAAATCAAGGTCAATACTGAGGCGTATCGTCGCCACATGCAGTATATCGGCAAATTGATGCGTAATTTTGATATTGAGCCAATCAAGGCTTCACTCGCTATCGTGTTGAATAAAAACAACAACGAGACCGCTAAGTTACAAATGTTCGAAAAAATGCGTGAACGCTTACTCACCCAAGGTGATGATGAGATTCAAACTGTCGTCGAGCATTATCCGCAATTAGACAGACAAAAACTGCGTACTTTGGTGCGTCAAGCCACCAAAGAACTAGCCAAAAGCCCAGAATCAAAATCATCTAAAGAGCTGTTTAAATATCTACGCAGCGAAATCCAAGACTAATTAACTTCAGCCCCACAAGGATGTTGCTTATGCGACTTAGCAAAACGTTATGTAGCCTAGCTTTGCTTTTTATTGGACTATTTGGACTCGGGGCCTGTAACGGCCCTGCGGACGAAGATAACGGTGGCACAGATGCCACTGACGGTATCTATAAACTGTCTATCGACTTTAAGACCTTATCGGGTTCTGAATGCGGCAGTGTTACTTCACTCCAAAGTTTTCCTAAAGACACAGGCTTTTGCGCAGTCGCGAAGTTAAAGAAAGGCTCAGCTACAGTGAGCAATCAGAAAGTCGATTTTACGACAGACCTTGGTGTATTAACACCTAATAGCAAACTAACAGACAGTAACGGTGAAGCCATTATTATCGTTAGTAATCCTGATTTACTTGTCAATGCAGGGATAATTACTGCAACGACAACCCCAAATGATTCCACAACGGCGCTAACAGCTACCCGCAATTTTGAGTTTTTAAGTGCTAGCGATGGTACTTCTCCTGCTGCACCTAAACTCAGCGCCAGTATTTTAAGCAGCTCAGCCTTAGTCACTCGCTTTAAAGTCGATGAGGCGGTGCAATTACAAGCCATATTGCTCGATAGCGAAAGCAAAGGTATCGAAGGCGCTAAAGTCACCTTTACTGCAGGTTCAGCGGCGCTCAATCCAACCAGTGCGCTGACCAACACTCAAGGTATTGCGCAGGTACCCTATACGCCAAGTGCAACTGAATTAGGGGCAAATGCCTTAACGGTCACTGTGGACTATCAAGGTCAATCGCTGCAAACCAGCAGTTTGTATGAAGTGTTGAGTAAAGATGCCGTCAACCAAGAAGGCACGCTAAAACTCGGGTCATTCAATGGCGCAGTCTTTACCGAAGGTCAATTGGCGAGCACCTTAACGGCCGATGCCAATGGCAAATATAAAATCAGCGCAGGCGGTAGTTTTGGTGTAAGTGCAAGTTTAGTATTAGAGGCCAATGACGGCACGGTTACGCGAGTACAAACACCCTCATCCATCAGCTTTAGCTCAGATTGCACCACAAACAATAGCGCCACACTCGATACCCCAGTTACAACCTTATCGGGTAATGCGGGCTCGACCTTCCAAGACACAAGTTGCAGTGGCAACAGTGAACGTAGCGACCAAACCATCGCCACAACCGTAGCTGGCAATCAGACGTTAACGGCAAATTTCCCATTCACACTGCAACGCCAAACCCTTGCCAGCTTAAGTTTTGAGTCGGCCGAGCCCGCCCAAATTCGCATTAAAGGTGCGGGCGGCACAGGTGCAAGCGAATCCTCTTTAGTTAGCTTCAAAGTCACCAGCGCCAATGGCCAACCCGCAGCGCAACAGAATGTCAGCTTTACCTTGGATACGGTTGTCGGTGGTTTAAGTTTTGCCAATGGCACTGCGAATGCGCAAAGCCTGACTAACTCCCAAGGTATCGCCAGTGTGCGCGTATTATCCGGCACAGTACCCACGCCTGTGCGCGTGGTCGCCACTGCTGTTGATACTGATACTAAAGAAGTCATCACTAGCCAATCTGAACAGTTAACCGTGAATACTGGTCTACCTCAACAACTTGGATTTAGTTTAGCGACGAGTAATGCCAACCCTGAAGCGGGTAATATTGATGGTGAGAAAGTCACAGTGACCGCTAGACTGTCTGACAGTTTTGGCAACCCTGCGCCAAATGACACAACAGTTAACTTTACCAGTGAAGGCGGCCAAATAGAGCCAAGCTGCTTAACCCAAAATGGTGTCTGCAGTGTGACTTGGACATCAAGCGATCCAAGACCTCAAGACCATCGCATAACAGTATTAGCCTACGCTTTAGGTCACGAAACCTTTTTCGACACCAATGGTAACAACCAATTTGATTCGGCCGATGGTGGTGCAATTCTAAAAGCCTGCTTAATGAATGGCGCCCCCGTTGCCTGTCGTGGTAACGGCCTAGATGTAGAAACATTCCACAACTCAGGTTTTAGCGATTTGCCGACAGCCTTTCGCGATGATAACGAAAACTTCGCCTATGATAGTGGTGAACGCTATTTCGATAACCTCGCTAGCAACACCTACAAAGGTGCCGATGGCAAGTTTAACGGTCCTCAATGTCAAGGCGCGCTCTGTGGGACAGGACAAGCCAATAAAACTTACGTCCGTAAAGCTGTCGTGATGATAATGTCTGGCTCGAAAGCGTATTTCACACTGTGGCAAGATGGTGTCAAAGTATATGAAGATCACCAAGGTCAAAATATTCTTAACAATCTTGATTCGTTAACGGCCATACCAGCTGGGCAAACATCCAAATTTATCGTAAAACTCTACGATAGTGCCGATCAAATTATGCCCTCTAGTACAACGCTTAATGTAGATGCAGATAAAGGGGAATTACTGTCAACGCCTTATACTGTGCCTAAAACGAATGATGCTAATGCAAGTATGGCGGACTTTTACCTCAAAAATACTGAAACCGCTAGCAGCCAAGTGGTACTAACTGTGAATACACCAAGTGGCGTTGAAACCTTGCTTAAGTTCAATGTGTTGCTGCAATAATAACGAACTGATATATAACAAAAGACCCGCGAATGCGGGTCTTTTTATTGAAGATTTTATTAGAGGATTACAACTCACGGCCCTTAGATCTACTACACATCTTTAGTTATAGCTGTGCATCTATGAGCCATGACACTCACTAATTTTATAGCTCTACTGCACGGCGTAAACGGAAACTCCGTAAAGCCAAATACAATGCTCCCACTGCCGCCCATATAAGCCCCAGCTCTAATGATTGTGGCTCTAAGTTTGCCCAAAGCACGCCAATAGTGCCGGCGCCACACAATGGCAAGACTAAGTATTGTAAGTGGTCTCTAAAAGATTTATTACGTCGATCCCTTAGGTAAAACTGCACAATCACGGATAAGTTCACGAAGGTGAACGCCACTAAAGCGCCAAAATTCACTAAGGCTAAGGCCATTTCCAAATCAAATGAGACGGCAGACAGCGCAAGCGCCCCCACCAACAAGACATTAAATGCAGGGGTTCGCCATCTAGGATGGATATAAGCAAACCCTTTACGTGGCAACATATTATCCCGCCCCATCACATATAAAATCCGTGCAACCCCAGCATGGGCAGCCATACCGGATGCCAATACGGCAACAGTGGTCGCCACTAATACGATGGACTGGAATAGATTACCACCCACATAGAGTGCAATTTCAGGCAATACCGCATCAAGCTGTTGAAAGCGGGAAATATCGGGGAAATAGAGCTGCAAAAAATAAGACACGCCAACAAAAATCACGCCACCGAGCAAAGCCGTCAACACAATCGCGCGAGGGATAACACGTTGAGCATCTTTAGTTTCTTCAGTCAGTGAACTTAACCCGTCAAAGCCGAGGAAGGAGAAACACAGAATCGTCGCCCCTGTGAATAATGGCGCCATCGCCATATTATCGGCATAAAATGGTCGCACACTCGCGACGACACCTTCGCCTTCACCGAGGGAAATGCTATAGGCCATTAGACCAATGAACACCACAATAATGGCGATCTGTGCAAACACTATCACCCCATTAAAGTTCGCGACGAGATCAATCCCCTTGAGATTAAGCAAGGTCATTATGGTCACAAGAGCGAAAATAAAGATCCAAGGTTCGACGCTGGGAAACATGGCGGTTAAATAGATTTTTGCGAGCAACATATTGATCATTGGCATAAACATATAGTCCAGCAGCGATGACCAACCCACCATAAAACCAACATTCGGGCTAAAGGTTTTTTGAGCATAAGTGTAGGCTGAACCCGCATAGGGATATTTACGAACCAAATGACCGTAACTAAACGCGGTAAATAAAATCCCCGCCAATGCGAATAGATAAGACGTAGCCACATGGCCAGAGGTGATCTCGGAAACAATACCAAAGGTATCAAAAACGGCCATCGGCGTGAGATAGGCAAGCCCCATCACCACCACTTGCCATAAGTTGAGGGTCTGCTTCAAACCCAGATTTTGTTGGCTCATCAGCACACCCTCATTGTACAGGGTTGAACACCTAAGCACGCATCTGCAATTAGTTTTTGCTTGCGGCTAACCGTCTGTACTCTCGGTTTAATGGCTAACGCAACGACTTGATTTACAACAACTACCGACAATCCGGTACACAACAGCCCCATTGGTCTTTCCTCAGTAAAATAGGTTCAACTGAACCTCATATCATTTCCGGATGTTTACCGGCCTCAATTGTTTTAAAACACATACGCCATAAATAAAAAATAACCGAGATACTGAGTATCTCGGTTATTTTTTCGGCGCGCATTCTCCCCCAAAACCAACAAGAAGACAACCCAATAAAAATATTAAGTGATCCGCAATCTGTGATGGCTTAGTGAAAAACGACAGAATCCAAGTACAAGACTTGATATCAGCTCACGATCCTTAATCTGCTTTAATCAGAACCAATATCTCCCTTTGTCGATACATTAGAAGAATCACCAGCAGCACTGCGCAGCAAGGTTTGTAATTGTTGTAGCTCGAGTCTGATGGCTTTCAACTCCTCGTGCATTTGTCTTTGTTCCTGCTCCAAGACTTGTTTGTCCTGCTCACGCTCTAATGCATGCTCTTCGTCACTGAAGGTTTGCATGGTATTGACGATAATCGCAATAAACAAATTTAGCATAGTGAAAGTAGCCACCAGAATAAATGGCACGAAAAATACCCAAGCATAAGGGTAAACTTCCATCACTGGCCGCGAAATTCCCATAGACCAGCTTTCAAGCGTCATTATTTGAAATAGGGTATAAAACGAACCAGCAATGGTGCCAAACCATTCCGGAAACGTACCCCCAAAGATTTTGGTGGCGATCACCGCAAACACATAATAAATCAACAGTAATACCGTGGCGATCGATGCCAATCCTGGAAGTGATCCCAACAGAGCTGACACGACCCGTTTCATTGATGGCACAATTGTTAACACTCTCAGCACCCGCAACACCCGTAGCGAACGCAGTACAGCCAGAGGCCCAGATGCAGGGATCAGTGCAATCACTATCACGGTAAAATCGAACACACTCCAAGGGTCTTTAAAAAATTCCCCCCTGTAGGCATAAATCCGTAGCAATAACTCCACGACAAATACACTCAGCAGCACCTTATCAAGACTCATCAACAAAGTACCGTATTGCGCCATCAGGCTGGCTGAGGTCTCCATACCTAACTGCACCGCGTTGATTAAAATCAATGTCAAAATAAAATGACCAAACCAGTTTTGCTCAACCAAGCTAATCACTCTTGCCTGCAAACCCGTTGGTGCGTTAAGTAAAGATGTACTCATGTCGACTCCTATAATCACAATTGCGGCGATTGTAGCGAGTGCGCTTTCAGATGCCCAGTTTTTACGGTGGGTTAAATAACAACAGGGTTAAATGCAGTGGATTGAGCAAGATTTGGATAATATGAACAGCAACTTTTATGAGGGGGTGGGTAAAACGTCATAACGTCCTCAGTAAACGATTAACACTCGCCAATAAATATAAATCTAAGGTATCGCTAAAAACTAATGGGTATCAATCAGCAACAACTTCGTTCTTCGCTTAATCCCCAACATCGCTAGGCCGAAAAAGACCGCAAATAAGCCCCAGAGTTGCAGCCATTTTGGCATCACACTCGCCCAACTTGCGCCCATTTGATTGAGCTCTAGCATACCCATAATCGCGGGTACGGCCGGAATAAACTGTGAGCCGAGTACTAAAGGCTCTGGGATCAGCGCTATCGGCCACACAAAACCTGACACGAATAGAATAGGCATAGAGATCAGCAGTAGCACTTGGGTGGGTAAATCGCGGCGGGTGAATAAGGTGCTCATGGCAACACCTGCGGCGGCGGTAGCCAGTAAAAACGGCAATAACCACAGCGCAACTAAGCCAAGGCTCGCTTGAATACTCACGTTATACCAGTGATAACAATAGCCCACATAAAAGCTGGTAAAGAAGATATAAATCAACATGAAAGCAAGAATACGACCACAGACTAATTGCACCGGTGACACCTGCTGCCAATACCCTTTATGCCGCCATTGCCCAGCCCCTAAAATGCCAGTACCTATGAGTAAGGTTTGGTGCAAAATCAGCAAGAACAGTCCAGGTACCACATAGGGCGTATAACCTAGGCTCTGGTTAAAGGCAGGCACACTGTTAAGATGAAGCGAGTTTAAACTCTCTTGGGCCTGCTTAGGATTTTGTCCTTGAGCAAGCATGCCAATCAATTGCACTTGCTTACCCGCATCCATTCCTGCGCTAACTAAGCCTTCAACAACCGCGGAATAAATCAAAAAGTAACTAGCATCACCGCCATAGCTTAGCGTCACACCTTTACCGAGCAATAAATCGCGGCGGAATCCTTCAGGGATCACGAGTAAGCCGTGGGCCTTACGCGTCTCAATAAATCGCTTCGCCTCGGTAATCGAACCGACTTGGCCTATGACTTGAATTTTTGCGCTGGCATCGGCATGACGGATCAATTGACGGCTTAGGGAAGAATGATCTAAGTCCACCACGATCAGTTGTTGCTCAGTCGGCACTTGATTCAGATAGGGCAAAGGATACAAAACCGAATAAAACAGTACACCGCCAAATAAGGTCACTGCGATCGCTTTATCGCTAATAATAGCCTTAAACTCAGTGAGGATCAGTCGCCACAGACTGAGCTGACGTGGTGTGTTTGCGTGTTCGCTATTGGATAAATTCATCCTATTGCCCCTTCGCAGATATAGCTGCGTCCGAGTCATAAACCGTCACTGAAGCATTGGTGTTAACTGTGATAGGCAGTAATTTACGCGACAGGAAATATATCAAAGGTATCAGACAGATAAAGCCCCAATAGCTAGTGATTTGGCTCGCAACACTTGGCCAAGTAGCGCCATAACTCACGATACTAACATGGGACTCAATATAATGGCTCGATGGCATGATAAGTCGCCACCACTGGGCTAATTGCGGCATTTCGTGAGTCGGAAAAGTAATGCCCATAAAGGCAAACGCTGGCGCAAATAAAGCGGTACAAAAGCTGATGACCCGCGCACTGTCACGCATCACTACAAATATTAATAACACTAAGCTCCAGACTGCCAATAACATGACTAATTGCGCGAGCAATAATAGGGCTAAACTCCCCCCCATCGGCAGAGCAAGATACAAATACAGCCAAGCTAAAATAAAGCCGCCCTGCAGCATCAATATCGGCGTAAACAGCACCATTTTCGCCCACACTTTAGGCCAAAAATGTTCAGTTAAGATATTCGACATGCCATCGGCCTGAGTGGTAGGCGCTAAATGCAGCTCTCGATTTAAACTGTTTGCCATCACTAACATAGATAACAACTGCCACAGCGCAATCAGCACTGGCGGTACTAAGAAACCTATGTAGTTGTTATTTCGGTTAAACAGGGCTGTAGTTTGGCTTTTGACTGGGCTTAAATTCACTGCAACTTGGGATTTTGGTGTACCATTTGCGAGCTGCTTTAAACCCGCGACTTGCTGTAATCCGTCGCCTAAACTCAGCTGAATTTGGCTTGAGAGTAACTTACCCACCAGCAAAAATTGACTGTTGTAGCGCACATCAATTGTAGGCTTATGGCCTGTAAGTAAATCCTTTTTCATATCATAGGGAAAAACCACAATCGCGTAGACTTTCGCCTGTTGCATCGCGCTTATCGCCGAGGATAAGTCGGTAAAACTTTGCGGATCGGTAACTGGGTTTGCCTTAAGCTGACGGGTCAACATGCGGCTCAATTGACTATGATCTTGGTCAACAATCGCCACGGGCAGTTGCCTTGGCAGACCTGCACTGAACAACCACCATAAGCATAAAATCCCCAGTAGTGGAATATAACTTATCAGCGCTAACTGCCAAGGGTCATGCCATAGGGCACGCAGCTCACGACGAACTAACGCTGTGAGCAACGCCATAAAGCTTATGCTCGATGGCTGTGATTCGCCCTTAATCTTGTCCGCCGCGTTGGCGTGAGGCGTACGTTCAGTCACGACTTTTACTCACTACGCAGCAGCACAGACATGCCGACACGCAGATCGGTAATCGGCTGGTTTGGACGCAATTCCACTTCAAAGGTTCGCATATCAAAATCATGGCCACTTTCGGTCGAACGCCAAGTGGCAAACTCACCCATCACACTGATATGGGACACAGTAAAATCCACATCCTGCCCAAGTGCCGGAATCGTTAATTGAATTGTTTGACCTTTTTTGAAACGTTTAAGTTGGTCTTCTCGCACTTGGAACACGGCCCAAGCATCCTGCATATCAATCAGGCTCACAATCGGAAAACCACTGGGAGCCAATTCACCCGCCTGTAACAGCACGTCGCTGATCTCACCCGATTTAGGTGCGCGCATTTGGCTATCTTCCATAATGGCGCTAACTTCTTTCACTGCACCTTCAGCCTTACGGGCATTACCTGCAGCAGCCACTTTGGTTTCCGCCCGCGCACCTTCCTCGGCCATTTGGTACATGGCTAAGGCCGCTTGTTCTGTGTATTTTGCCGCTTGCCATTGGGTAAAGGCTTCATCGCGTTTTTGTCTTGCCGCCACACCTTCGTTAAATAAGTTTTCGACTCGGGTATAGGTGGTTTTAGCGAGCGTTGCCGCCGCCTGCGCCTTGAGCCATTGCTCCTTGGCTGCCATCACTTCTTGACTGCGAGCACCGTTGTTGGCTTCTAGCTGCATCGCCTTAGCGGCATCACGGCCACCTTCGGCCTGCATTAACTTTGCATCTAGCTCAGGACTGCGGATCGCAAATAATAAATCCCCTTGGGCAACACTATCACCGCGGCGCACGAGCACTTGCTCGACTCTGCCTGGCACCTTGGACGAAACATTGTACTCACGGGCTTCAATCTGGCCCTGCAACAAACTCGGCTGCGGGCTATAAGCGAGCTTGAGTCCATAGGCTAAGATAAGGCCTAATGCGACCAACGCCACAAGGGCAAGTATTCTGTTAGCGCGCATTGTTTGTCTCCTGCACTTGGGTAGGGGCTGTGGTACGACCGATAAATTCATCTAGTTGACCACTGATGGCCATTAATCTGGCATAGGCTTGCACGTAACGATAACGGGCAGCCAATTGCTGAGTTTTCACTGCGCTCAGTTTCAGCTCCGCATCGACTCTGTCGATAGAGGTTGAAAGCCCTTGATTAAAGGCGATGTCACGTAGGCGCAGGTTTTCAATAGCAAGTTCGAGCGAAGTATCGAGCGCCGTCACTTCTTCCTCGGCCTGTAATAATTGGCGATAGCTTTGATCCACCAGCAGGCTCAAGTCTTGTTTAGTTTGTGCCTTGGTATAACGAGCTTGTAAGAGTGCACTTTTCGCCGCTTCGACCTTACCGCTACGACCATCGCGACTGATCAGTGGCACATTGACCCCAACCCCAACCATCCAGTCAGGTGTGATGCTCGTCAAGAGTGTGTCTTCTTCATACAAGGTGTAGTTACCGAAGAGGAAAACCGTTGGATGGTATTTACCTTTTTCCAACGCTATTAAACCGTTCGCTTGCGTTTCTTTCGCTTCGAGCAATTTGAGCGCCGGATGTTGGCTCAGGGTAATTTGGCTGAGTTGAGCGAATGAAGGAGCCTGTGGCAGTACAAATAAGGGAGAATTTGTGCTCACCTGACTTTGCTGTAGCATACGTGCCAGCGCAATCACTGCCATTTCGTGTTGCCGACGAGCACTGCCTAAATTGACTTTAGCATTGTCTAGGGCGACCTGCGCATTGAGGCGCTCGACCTTAGCAATTTGCCCTTCGCGCTCTAGTGCTAAAGCATGATCAACATGCTTAGCTAACGAGCCAACCAGATCAGTCTGAGTATTCACCAATGCCAACGTCACATCGACAGCGTAATATCTATCCACCAGCAGGGTAAATAAATCACGCGTTGCCAATTGTAATTCTTGTTGCTTCTCGGCCACCATAGCCGCGTGTATACCTTGAGCCGCAGTGATCTGTCCGCCCGTATAAATCGGCCACATTGCCTGTAAGCTGGCGCTAAAAATATCTTGCTCACTTAAGGGCAGCGGCGGAATACCCGCAATAATGCCGCCAAGCGATGGCGGGATAGAAACCACAGAATTTAATTCTTTCAGATCAAACTCAATCGGTTTATCCAAATGAATATAGTTACCGCGAATGTCTAATGAGGGAAAATTTAAGCTCTCGCCCGCCTCTTGTTCACCCTTAGCGCGGTTAACTTCCTGCGATTGCGCTTGCAACTTGTCGCTCACCTTCAGCACTTGCTGCCAAGCATCAGTAAAGCTAATCGGCTGGGCATAGCCAGCCAAAGGCAATGATAATAGGCACAGCCATACCACACGTGATAGTTTCATTAACACCTCTAGAGTAGTTACTCTAATTTCCTTTGCGAATGATAACATTCATGATGGGTAGCGACTAGAACCCATAGACGTAAGGTTCTAGGTTTTATGCTGTTCCGCCCACGGTGAGCTTATCGAGTTTTAGGGTCGGTTGACCCACACCCACAGGCACACTTTGACCATCTTTACCACAAACGCCCACACCTTGATCTAAAGCCATATCGTTACCGACCATAGAAATCTGGCTCATAGCCTCAGGGCCATTACCGATTAAAGTAGCACCCTTAATGGCTTGAGTAACTTCACCATTTTCAATCAAATAGGCTTCGGATGCTGAGAACACAAACTTACCCGAAGTGATATCAACTTGACCACCGCCAAAGTTAGGGGCGTAAATACCCTTCTTCACTGACTTAATAATCTCACTGGGATCTGACTCACCGGCCGTCATATAAGTATTGGTCATACGTGGCATAGGCAAATGCGCGTAGGATTCACGGCGGCCGTTACCCGTTGGCGCAACACCCATTAAGCGAGCATTGAGTTTGTCTTGGATGTAACCCTTTAAAATACCGTCTTCAATCAATACGGTTCTTTGGGTTTGTACACCTTCATCGTCGATACTCAGTGAACCACGACGATTAGGCAAGGTGCCATCGTCGACCACAGTCACTAACTTAGACGCAACTTGCTGACCAACCTTGCCGCTAAAGGCACTGCTGCCTTTACGGTTAAAGTCGCCTTCCAAACCATGTCCAACCGCTTCGTGGAGCAATACACCGGGCCAGCCATTACCTAACACCACTGGCATTTCACCCGCTGGTGCATCGATGGCGTTAAGGTTAACTTGCGCTTGACGCACGGCTTCGCGGGCAAAGGCGAAACACATAGGTAAACCCGTGTCATCGCTTGCCATTAAAACACCGTAGTCATGACGACCACCACCACCGGCGCCACCACGTTCACGTTTACCGTTTTCTTCCAAAATCACGCTACAGTTAAAACGCACCAGAGGACGGATATCGGCCGCAAGAGTGCCATCACTCGCAGCAACGAGGATTTCTTCGTGCACACCAGCAAGGCTAACCACCACTTGAATAATCCGGCTATCTAGACTGCGAATAAAAGCATCGGCTTCTTTCAGCAGGTTGATTTTTTTGACTTCTTCCATCGCCGCAATCGGATCTAAGCTGTCGTATAACGCCAATGCTTTTTGACGTTTAAAGGCTTGTACCTGAGTCTGCTCACCCGCACTAGCAATGCCACGGGCAGCCTGTACTGCAGCGCTTAAGGCGGCAGGAGTGATATCGTCGGCATAGGCAAAACCCGTTTTCTCACCGCTGATAGCCCGCACGCCCACACCGCGTTCAATATGGAAACTACCGTCTTTGATGATGCCGTCTTCCAGCACCCAAGATTCGTGGCGACTACCTTGAAAATAGAGATCGGAATAATCGATTTTGTGCTGATGTATGGTGTTTAGATAGGTTTGCAGGCCCTCTAACGCTAACCCATTCTTCAATAAACTTTGCTCTACTTGTGCTAAAAATGGCATCTATGCTCTCTTTGACCCCAAGGGATCTTGATATTCTGAGTGTAAATTCGGTGTACTAATTCTATGTGTTAATGCTGCGTATCGACTCAAGCGCAAATTCAGCATTTCAACTCGTCTGCTGGCTACTGGCTACTGGAACATTATTTCAAGCTTGGTTCAAGGAAACGATTATGCTGCATGACGGGCATTTTACTGCGAATACTGTGCAGTTCGGTTAAGTCGACCTCAGCCTGTACCCAACCTGTACCGGTTTTGAGTTCAGCCAAAATATTCCCCCAAGGACCGACTATCATGCTCTGCCCCCAGGTTTCTCGACTGCCTTCGTTATGCTGTCCCCACTGAGCTGCAGCAAGAATAACGCATTGGGTTTCAATCGCTCTGGCCTGTAGCAATACTTGCCAATGGGATTCCCCCGTCACCTTGGTGAAGGCAGAAGGGACTGCAATAATCTCGGCACCCGCAAGACGCATCGCCCTAAACAAGTCGGGAAAGCGTAAATCATAACAGACGGTTAAGCCAATTTTGCCAAAAGGTGTATCGATAACGCTAATGTGATCACCGGGGCAGAAGGTTTCGCTCTCGCGATATTGTTTTGTACCATCGGCAACATCCACATCAAAAAGGTGCAGTTTATCGTAATGCCCTAAAGTATCACCTTTATCATCAAACAGATAACTGCGACTATAGACACGACCATCCTCAGCCAACACCGGAATAGTCCCCGCGACCATAAACACCCGATACTTGGCGGCCAGTGCACTTAACGCCGATTTGAGCGGACTCTGATGAACATCGCCCGCATAGGCAAGTTGCTGACTTTCATGGCCACCAAACAGTAAGCTGCATTCGGGTAACACGACTAAATGGGGCGCATCGGCATCCCGTCTGAGTTCGTTAAGCTGCGATTCGATAAACAGCAGATTGGCGCTGACGTCGCGACTGCTCTGACATTGCAACAGGCTGATGTGCATTCTGATCTCCCTGAATTTGCTTAATCGGTTCTACTGCTGGCTGATTCTCTGGTGTGGCAGGCGTGTTCGGCGCTTCAGGCGAAGGCGTCGCTTGAGGTTGCTCCCGCTTTAAATCGGGCGCTTTAATTTGATCTGTTGCTGGCTTTAGCTCTTCTGACTTTGATTCTTCAGATCTGGCCTCTTCAGGCTTAACGTCTTGTGGCTCGAGCGCTTCTGGTTGTGTTGCTTGAAACTGTGGCTCAGATTTAGTGTTGCTTGGTTTGACTTCAGTTGACTGAGCTTCAGTTAACTTAGCTTCAGTTAACTTAGCTTCAGTTGGCTTAGCTTCTGTTAATTGAGCCTCGGTCGATTTAGTCTCTACCGGCTGAGTGATATCGGCGTTATGACTCGCGGCTTCAGTCGGCACCGCTGGGCGCTCAACGCCAACCACAGGTAAAATAGATTCTGGAATTTCAATCTCTTTACTCTTTCGCTCTAACTCTTCGACCACAGGCTCTGCCATAGTCCCAGTCACCCGAAAACGAATTTCTGAAATCACTTCAATCACAGGCTCAAGCACTTTTGTCAGGGCAAAGGCCCCCAGACCCAGTGTCCAAGCGCTGGTACTGAGCAATACGACAGTCGGCACACTTGAGGCCAACTGCGGCACAAAGCGGATATCGTAATTCAAACTTTCAGTGGTGAGATCCGTATAGCCACGCACCTTCATATTACCCGCGATGGCATCCATTTCAGTGTCAGTGGTTTTCACCACGCCATTATCAATCTGCAAATTGCCATTGAAAGAATTGAAATACATGCCCTGACCGAAGACATCGGTGAAATCCAGCGACAGTTTACGCACCAAAGAATCTAAACTGAACAGGGAGAAAATCCGCGCGCCCTTGTCACTCACCTGAGATAAGTGGCCTTTGCCTAAGTTGAATTTCACCTTGCCATTTAAGGTTTCGAGGGAGAAGGCATAGGGAGCACCTTGCCAAGATAAGTCCGCATTCACCTTCAAGGGGGCTTCATTAACGCCAGGCTCTATACCCAATTGAGCAGATAGATAACTAAACTGAGTGGCATTTAACTCAACACTGAGGTCAGTTTTATTCTGTCCAGCCTGTTGCTGCCAAATGCCACTGCCCTGCAAATTGACATTGGGCGTAGTCAAAGACAATGTTTGAATCTTATATCCTGCCGCTTGTGGGCTCGCCTGCAAAACAAGCTTTCCAAAGGATTTATCGAAGAAACGAAAATCTTCCACATTCACTGCAACTGGCGGCAAGTTAGTGAGCACTTGATCACTGGCAAAATCGGCATCCGAGTTCGGCTTTACCTCAGGTGAAAAATAGAATTTATTCGCCACAACTTTGAGACCTTGAGTTTTCCAATTTGGATAGAAATCGATCCAACCGTCAAATTCGTTGGCAACGGTATTAAAACGCCATCCCGTCTCGTTAGGCTTAGCATTAAGCCTAAGCTCCGTCAGTTCTTGCCCTAAAAGATCGAGCCGACCGATATGAGAATCGATACTCGCCACCGCGGGAAATAAACTTTTATGTGGAATATCATCAACTAAAATGCCCGTTTTCGGTATTTTCTCTTGACCAACAAAGGCATTAATCACAGGTAACCATTCGGCTAATTTGGCCTTACCGAGATCGATTTGAATATGACCTTGTTCCGTATTTCTGGCTTCATCCTCACCAAATAAACGCCCCAATAACAAGTCAAAATAACTAAAATTTGCGCCTTTATCGGCATCGAAACCACCGATAAACTCGGCATGACTGGCAAGTTTGACATCGAGCGTCGCATCATCTTGATCGCCAACAAACTCAGCGACTAAAGGTCGTGGTTCATTTTCGGGTTTAGCAAAGTATCCTGGGAGTAACAGTTGCGTCCCCAGCATATCCGAAGTTACTTTGGCTTGGATTTGATAACCTTGCTCAGTAAATAGCATAGTCATAGCACCGTCCCAACTGATTTTTCCCTGATAAAAATCACTCAAGGGATTGTGCAATTCATCGGGGAGACGGCTGAGCTCCCAACGACTTTTCAGCGAAAGATTAAGGCCAAAATCTTTACCTTTAGGCTGAGTGTCGAAAGTTAAACTGAGCGGTTGTTCGAACAAGCGCGCTTTAATGCCTTTTCCTGTCACAACCTCATTCGCAAAGTCGACTACACCAGTCACGCCATGAAGTTGAAGCCCTGGCTGAGCAATATATACCGGTGTATTATCAAAACGGATTTGACCACGAATATCTTCAGCTTCAGCTTCACCTTCATACAGTGGAATGCTGATGTCTAAAGTGCCAGTAACAGCACCTTGCACTTGCACGACATCTAAGGTTTTGCCTACTGAGCTCGCCAAAGGTGAGGCTTGTAACACCTTAGTCGCCGCACTGCCTTGAGTAGCAAGTTCGGCTTCAATCCTTAGCAGCGTCTGTTCACCAATGGCGGGAATAAATACATGGGCACCTGTGGCATCCACATTCATCAGCTTGCCTTGGTTTAACCAAAGATCCATGCGGGTATTTTCAAACAAAGCGTTAAGGGACAGATCTGTTACCGCAGGCCAGTCGGGTTGAAACTGAAATTTAGCATCTGTTAAGGTAAATGCTGCCTGAAATACGCCGCTATTATCATCGAAGGGAAAACCACTTAACGGACCACGCCAAACAACTTGCGCATCTTGGGTCTGACCCGCTTTAAGCCCAGTATCCAAATACTCGGCCAGTGATTCACCCATCGCCTTATTAGGGAAATACTTGTCGGCATTGGCCACATTGTTGATACGAACATTGGCCGCCAGCGCCATGTGTGCAGCACCGCTAAAGTCCAAATTCAATGCCGCATCAACGCCGATATCTTCGTTTTCAAACTGCAACTGAGGCACATTTAAACTCAGATGTTCAGTATCGAATTGACCATTAATTGGCGCCCCATTGAACACTAATGGCGCCGAAAATTCATCACCAAAATCGAGGGTGTACACTTGTTCAGGTAAAGAGAAATACAGCGTCTTATCTTGCCAGCGCAGGTTTACATCTACAGGATGAGTATTGGGAATACCGTCAACCTTCTGCCAATGCAACTGCTTCACTTCGGTACTGGCGAGCAAAGGCTGGTCGGCTTTTTGATACAGGCGGATTGGTCCAATACTAGCCTCGGGAGCTAACGCATGCCATTGACGTAATACGGCTCTATCGACTCCAGGAAATAGCGGCAACAGCGGCAATAGACTCTGAGTATTAACTTGATTCACATAGGCAAATAATTCATCGTTTTGACGCTTCGCGGCCAGCGTTAATGCAGGCCAATGCTCACCATTGGTGACAAAATCCAGTCCTGAACTTTGCACTTCCCAACCCGTCGCCTTTGGCTGCCAAACAATGTCACCCGCTTGAATTTCAAATCTCTGCGGCTCTTGCTTTAATGTCCATTGCAGCCAGCTCGGCTCAAAATGAACCATAGCAGAACTGATGCTGCGGTCGGCAAACGTAAGCCAAGCCTTAAGATTGACAACCCCTTCTAAGGGTAACTTTTGAGTGGAATCATAGGGATTAGGCTGACGTGAAGCCCATTCACCTAAATCCAAAGAGTTAGCCGCCAAATAAATCTGCCCAGTCAAACTGTCGGGATTTGCACCATCGCCCTTGATATCTAACTGTAATCCGAGAGACTCATGCTTAGAGGCATCACTATCAAGATACAACTCTCCCGCACCGCGGTGACGTTCACCCTGATTGCGCCAGTTCAAATGACGAATATGGATCGGGCGAAACTCTTGGCGCATGCTCAGCAATTGCACTGTGGCATTAGTTAAGGAGAATCTATCGAGTTGTTTGAGTAACAGGGCATAAAGCCAATCGAGTTGCGGGGCTTTATTAATTGTGGCGGGATCGTTTTCAGTAAGCTTATCCATGTCTAAAGCGACATGGACACCCTCAAAATTGACATCTTCGATTCGTGGGGTGAGCGTGAGCAGCGATTGCCAAAAATCTAACTTCACTTGTACGTTCTTGATCATCAAGGTCACAGGCAGTTGTTCCTGTGGCGGGATCACTAAGTCATCGATGTTAAGTGCAGGACCAAATGCCTGCCAATGGGCGGATAACTCCCCCACTTGCACATCGACTTTATATTCGCTTTTTACGTAATTCACCAGTTGCTGGCGAACTTCATCAACCTGCGGTAATAAACCACGGATCAAACTGACGGCAAGCGCAAACAAGACCAAAATAAGCGCCAGAAATTGCCAACAAAAACGGCTAAATTTTTTTGCAGTAAAAAGCGTAGCCACTACATCATCACCACATCGTATTTGTACTGTGAGTACATAGGCTCATTTTGCAAACGGATGCGCTTACCTATGTAAACCTCAAGTTCAGCAATAAGATGATTATCATCGGTATGCAGACTTTGATACACGGCAGGCGAACAATACAACAGGAACTCATCAGCATCGTAGGCACGGTTTAAACGGATTATTTCACGAAAGACCTCATAGGAAACCGTCTCGACTGTCTTCATGCTCCCCGTGCCATGACAGGCCGGACACTCGCCGCAGACGACATGCTCTAAACTTTCGCGGGTACGCTTACGGGTCATTTCGACTAGACCTAACCCCGAAAAACCACTCACATTGGTTTTCACCCTGTCTTTAGACAAAGCGCTAGTTAAGCTGCTAAGAACACGAGCCTTATGATCCGCCGTCATCATGTCGATAAAATCGATAATAATGATACCGCCGAGATTACGCAGACGTAACTGCCTCGCTATCGCTTGGGTCGCTTCGAGGTTGGTATTAAAAATGGTTTCTTCAAGATTCCTGTGCCCCACAAAGGCGCCGGTATTGATATCCACAGTCGTCATGGCTTCGGTTTGATCTATGATCAAATAGCCACCAGACTTGAGCTCGACTTTACGGCCGAGTGCACGTTGAATTTCGTTCTCCACATCGTAGAGATCAAAAATAGGCGCAGGTCCTGAATAGTGCTCAATCTTATCGGCAATCTCTGGCATAAACTCCTGCGCAAAAGACTGCAACTCGGCAAAAGTGCGGCGAGAATCCACTTGAATACGGTCCAGCTCAGTACCGACAAAATCACGCACAATGCGCACAGGTAAGGCTAAATCTTGATACAGGAGCGACACACCACCGCGTTTACGTCGCTCACTCACCTTTGACCAAACTCGGCGTAAAAATGCCGCATCTTGGGATAACTCATCTTCCCCTACGCCTTCGGCGGCAGTGCGGATAATAAAACCACCGTCATCATCAACATAGGGCAAAGTAATTTGTTTGAGGCGACTGCGTTCTTCTTCTAGTTCAATACGCTGGGAAACACCAACATGGCTAGAACCTGGCATAAAGACTAAATAACGGGAAGGCAGCGTGATATCGGTCGTTAGGCGTGCGCCCTTAGTGCCCAGCGGATCTTTAACCACTTGCACCATAATGTCTTGCCCTTGACGGACTAACTCGGCGATATCACGAACAACGAAATGACCTTTCTCAACATCGGCGACACACTCAGTGTGCGGTACTATGTCGGACGCATGTAAAAAAGCCGCTTTATCTAAGCCAATATCGACAAAGGCGGCTTGCATACCGGGTAACACACGGCTGATTTTACCTTTATAAATATTACCCACTAAACCCCGTTTCATCCGGCGTTCAATATGGACTTCTTGCAGCACACCATGCTCAACTAAAGCAACGCGCGCCTCAGATGGAGTTACGTTGATCAGTAATTCTGAACCCATCTTGCGCTGTATTTTATTTGGATTTAAGCGACTGGTATTCACGACTCACCCCATTCGGGAAACTAGATTAATTAATCGAAGTTACAAACTCTCTAAGCATGAAAACCGAATAAAGGAACAAGGTCAACGTCATTGGAGTACTCGATTCAGAGCCCTAAACGCCAATAAGGTTCATTCTAACCTCAAGCCAAAATCGCAATATAAGCAACCAGCAGCAGTTAAATAAAACCAACTTCGGCTAACAACTCACGCGTTTCAACCAGAGGTAAACCTACAACGCCAGAATAACTGCCTTCAATTGCAGCCACAAAGCAACCGCCGAGCCCTTGAATGCCATAACTGCCCGCCTTATCCATGGGCTCTTTTGAAGCCACATAAGCCTCAATGTCAGCTGTCGATAAAGCGCAAAAACGCACTTGTGTTTCGACTAAGCGCACTGAAGTTTTTAAGGTTGAGTCAGACTCGCCTGCTTTGTAGGTCAGTGCCACAGCCGTCATCACAGTATGCGTTCGGCCAGACAGTTCACTGAGCGTTTGCTTAGCATCGGCCACATCTAGCGGTTTGCCTAATATTTGATTTTCAAGCACCACGATAGTATCAGAACCTAATACAGCAGGCTGTGACATATCTGCGCATAATGCCAGTCCAGCTTGGGCTTTTTCAGCGGCTAAACGTCGTACATAATCCCTTGGTGCTTCGCCCTGTTGCACAGTTTCATCAATATCCGGTGCCACTTGCATGAAACTAAACTCAGGACGACCGAATCCAATCTGTGCCAATAATTCTTTGCGACGTGGCGAAGTTGAAGCTAAAACTAAATCCACAGTTAACGAACCTTATAATGACGTCGAACCCGACGTAAAATCCAAAATATCCAAGGCCAGATCACTAATCCTGAAATCGCAGGTAAAAATAGATCCGTTTTGAAAACAGCCTCTTGCATCACAAATTCCACCCAGTAAATCACTAAGTGATAAATACAAATCAGTAGCATGATCACTAACGACTGCTGCCATTGAGGGAAGTTTCGCAAACGCTGGCAATGCAAGATAGCGATATAAATAACCAAAGACATGGCTAAAGAGCGCACACCTAAGGTGGCTCCCAATAAAATATCTAATACTAGGCCTAAAACCCATGCGGTTAAGATGTTGTATCTGTGGGGTAATGCGATAGACCAATAGAGAACAATCATTAATAGCCAGTCTGGACGCCAAGCATCAACAGCACTTGGTAAAGGCATGATCTGGCTGATCACGCCGATAAATAATGTCACCCAAACAATAAAGCGCCCATTGGCGGCCTGAAAACTCATTAATGCACCTCAGCCACAGGAGGAGTGGTTTCCGTTGACGGTTTGGTCGCAGGCGCGGTCACAGGTTTAGAAGCCTCTGCTGGCGTGACACTTCCGCCAGCAGGAACAGCGCTATCTGCTTTTGATACATTATCGCTCGATGAATGATCCGCAGCAGGCACGGTAGGCTGACTCGGTAAAGTCACACCAGAATCGGGAGATGGCCAAATCAACAATAAATAACGAATACGATCTAACGCCGCTAAAGGCTGGGCGGTGACTCGAGCGTAACTTTGACCATCTTCAGTCAACACTTCCATAACCCGCGCGACCGGATAACCTTCCGGGAAACGATTCCCTAAACCTGAGGTGACCAGCAAATCGCCGACACGAATGTCAGTACTCTTGGCCACATGGCGCAGCTCTATTTCATCTAACTCACCCGTACCATTGGCAACAAGGCGCACATCATTACGGGTGATACGCACAGGTAATCCGTGTGATACATCGGAGAGCAATAACACCCTACTGGTCATTTCACTGACTTGTACCACTTGGCCAACAACCCCTTGGGCGTCGACCACAGGCTGCCCAACAAATACACCACTGCGTGAACCATGGTTTAACACCGCATAGTGATGGAAAGGATCGCTAGCCACCTCCAATACTTCAGCCACCATTTTGCGCGAATCAAGGTAGGCTGGTGAGCCCAACAGTGCGCGTAAACGTTCATTTTCTTGGCGTAAGTGTTCGAAACGCTGTAAGCGTTCACTCATCAGCAATTGCTGCCTGAGCAGCTCTTTATTCTGCAACGCTAACATATTGCGGGTGGCAAAACTTTCAGACGACCAGTCAAGCGCAACACCGGGCACGCTCGCTAAATACTGCAATGGACTAAAAAAAGAGGATAACGATTGCCGTACAGGATCGAGGCGATGATTAGCCACGAGCAAAGCCACCGACAAAATAATTGCCAGTGTCAGACGGAATTGGTTTGAAATACCACGAACAAAAATTGGCTTCATAGGAAAGCTAAGGCGGTGATTAACCGCCCCATACCGAAGTTAAATTAGGTTTCTTCGGAGAACAGATCGCCGCCGTGCATATCAATCATTTCGAGGGCTTTACCACCGCCACGTGCTACGCAGGTCAATGGATCGTCCGCCACCATTACAGGAATTCCGGTTTCTTGCATTAATAAACGGTCTAAATCACGCAATAAAGCGCCGCCGCCAGTTAACACCATACCGCGCTCAGAAATATCTGAAGCTAATTCTGGTGGAGATTGTTCTAACGCCACCATCACAGCACTTACGATGCCAGATAATGGCTCTTGTAAGGCTTCTAAAATTTCATTGCTGTTCAGTGTAAAGCTACGAGGTACACCTTCTGCCAAATTACGGCCGCGGACTTCGATCTCGAGCACTTCATCGCCAGGATAAGCAGTGCCGATAGTGTGCTTGATACGCTCAGCCGTAGCTTCACCAATCAAACTCCCGTAATTACGGCGGACGTAGTTGATGATCGCATCATCAAACTTATCACCGCCGATACGGACTGAAGACGAATACACTACACCATTAAGTGAAATAATCGCGACTTCAGTGGTACCACCACCGATATCCACCACCATAGAGCCGGTCGCTTCAGATACGGGTAAACCCGCACCAATCGCAGCTGCCATTGGCTCTTCAATTAAATACACTTCGCGAGCACCAGCGCCCATGGCTGATTCACGAATAGCACGGCGTTCTACTTGAGTGGCACCAACGGGCACACACACAAGCACGCGTGGACTTGGACGAAAAAAACTATTGTTGTGCACTTGTTTAATAAAGTGCTGCAACATTTTCTCCGTCACATAAAAATCTGCAATGACACCGTCCTTCATTGGGCGGATAGCTTGGATATTGCCAGGCGTTCTGCCTAGCATTTGTTTAGCTTCTGTGCCGACCGCGGCAACAGATTTCTGACCGGAGCCACTACGCTCACCACGTATAGCAACAACAGAAGGCTCATTGAGGACTATGCCTTCGCCACGAACATAAATTAATGTGTTAGCTGTACCCAAATCGATCGATAGATCATTAGAAAAAATGCCGCGTAGCTTCTTAAACATGTAACTAGCCTGTATTCTGTGGAGTCAGAAGAAAAGAAAAATCAGCTAACTTTATCAATGCCACCCTGATTCCACAAGACCGAGGAGGTTAACAATCGCTAATGAAGTGATTTTTTTTCAAATCGCCACGTAAAAAACAGTATTTAAGCGGAAAATACTGTTTATTGACGAAAATATCAGCAACAAAAAACGAGTAAACATACAATTCAGCAACAAATATCAAACTAAGGCATTGCATTTAGAATCTGTTACAAGCGTTTTCGTCGACTTCCAATAAGTAAAATGGCAGCCCATTTCAAGGGAAAGCCTGAGTTCAATTTAATAAGAGAAATAACTCAGATTAGTTTACCTCACGCCAATAGATTATTTTGTCATGCCCTCGATAACGACCAAAATACGCACTTGCCCGCGGTTCAGTGACCGCTGTTGGCGATACGCCATTCCAATTCCAGTACCATTCTAGCCATGTCGGCACATCCAAGGGCGCCGTCACTTGGCCGCGGTATGGCAACCCACTTGTTGTAACGGCTTGCCAGAGCAACTCAAATTGGCCAGCTCGGAATGCTGCAGTCCCGCCAGAACGCACAACACTTTGTCCCGCCACTAAGTCGGGATCAAAATTATAACCCAGAGCGGAATGATCAACCTGCGAACCCAAAGCATACACTGCCGTTGTGCAGTTATCGGCAGTATTTAAGGCCCAGCTGCTGCCATTCCAATATTCGGATCGAGTCGGCATACGCAGTATTTCTGTCTCAGGACCATAGGTGTTATCCATCACCACACGGCCATGACGAAGGGTTTGAGTGCTGATTTTCTTAGCATTACAGTTAGTGCAAGTGCCTGTAGATGCCGCATCCATGTCTGGTGAGGCCACATAGCTGTAAAGCCCATTCGGCCGAGGATCGTTATCCATCAATTGCACGCCAATATCGAGCAGCTCGAAGGGGCCATCCTGATACAGATTCGTCGCCACATTTGGGGTCACCCGACTAAAGTTAGCTTGGTAAGAAGCATCGACCGTCGCCACACCTTGATTCCAACTATCAGCCTTTATACGTAAGTCACTTAAGCGACTCTGTAAATCGACACCATTATTGTTGTTTTCTCCCACCAGTTTTGCCGTGGCGAGGGAAAATGGCGGGAAATAGTTTTTCGTTATATCCCCCGCGATATTTAAAGCACTGAGCTCCATCGACATAGGGAACAACTGATCCATATAGCTAAAGCCGCCGCAGGCGGGTATGACCGATACGTTACTGACTAAAAATCTATCGGGCACAAAACGGCCAATATTAGCAGAATAGCCAATTGGAATATTTAAGCTGCTTGCCGTCCCTAAATAGTTAGGACTCGCCTGCGCCGCAATTTGGAATACCCCCACTTCGCTAATCGTCTGATTAGTTAAGGTATTGAGATTATTGGCCTGTGCCGAGTGGCTATAGGATGCCACGCCTAACGCCCCATCATGGCCGCCACTGGCAATGCTTGGCGCAACGACTTTACTGGCAAGCTTCATCTGCGCATCGCTAAAGTTAGGCGTGGGTAAGTTGCCCGAACAAAAGTCCTTATCGTCGTCTTTTTCCCATGCCATTGCTTGTACTGTCATACCGAAACTTTGTCCGGCTTTACGGTAAGCATTGCAGTTCATATTCGCACTTGGGCAACTGGCACTGGCATCCATGGGTTTGACGCACAAACCCGCAGGCACACTGACAAATTGATTCGAGCCTGTCATCACTAAGCCTTGCTCGTTGCCACTGCCGATATATTGGGCATCGAGTTGTAATTTGCCCGCATCGGGGTAATTCACTGAAATACTTGCCTGTCCGTTAGTATCAAACACCAGATTCAGCGCCGTAGGCGAGTCGCTTGAAGTGCCAATGGCCGTATTGTTGATAGTGACGGCTTTTGGCGAAATAGGCGCACTCGGAGTGTGATAACTGCTCCAGAAATTCAATGTCTTGGTCTGGCTTTGGAAGCTTGGAACACACTGCTGAGTCTCATCAGATTTATTCACCGCTTTGACCAACACATTAATAGGTTTATTGGCCAATTTATCGGGCACGTCGAAGATAAAACCACTGTCGGCGAACTTGAGTGAACAGTTATTTTCACTCAGTCCCCCATTCCCAATACGGCAAAGGGTTTTACTTAAAGGTTTGGTTGTCGGGCTCGAACCTTTTACACCTAAAGTCACAGTGCCAGCAGTATTGCGCCGTAATTGTAATTGTGCAGTACCACCACTAAAGCTCACCTGATTACCGCCAACCCATATTCCTTCTGAGGCGGATTCGGGTAACAAGGTCGCCGTCAAAGGATCGGTAAAGAGCTGGCTACAACTGGCGTTGGCACAGGCTCGAATCGTCACGGTTTCAGGATTACAGGTTAATCCCTGCCCGGTATGATCAAACTCAAAATGATCGATTTGGGCGCCAATAGGGTTAGATTTCAAGGCACAAATTTGCACGTTATCGATTTCGTGGTTGTTATTTGAGCCGCCCGTTGAGCCCGTCAAAGACAATAAAAAATCACTTGGAATGGCAGCCTGACCATTTTGTGCAGCGTTAAATGCGGGAACTAAAGTCACAAACCCAGACCCCGTATTACGTTCAATCTTCACCATCGACTGGCCTGATACCTGCGAGTCAATGGTGATTTTATATTTGTGCGCGGGAGTAACATTATTGCGATCTACCGCGGGCGATAAGCAACTACCGTTCGTATTAGTAGTGCCATTACTACAAGCGCCGCGTAAATAATTATACCCTGACGTGCCGACACCCGAACCGCGAACCGCAACGGACTGGCGTCGCTGGCCGATATTGTAAGTACCGCCTTCACCGGAGAAGTTACCGAATTCATCAATACCCACCCCAAGCCAACCACCCGCAAACCCATTTATACCAGGTTTATAGCCATAACCTAACGGCCCACCGAAGGCACCGGGCTGCGGCGTTATAGAAGCATCCGATAGCACTACCGCAATGCCGTCAGCACCATTGCCACCATAGGCATAGTGATCGAACTGGATCTCTACTAGGTTAGACTTCCCAGGAAAGAGTCTTTGAAAGGTCGATGCCGTAGATTGGTTAGATCTCGCTTCAGTTAAGCGTAAACGATTACCTACAATCGATGGAGTAAAAGTGCCACTGCTTCGGGAAACGACCCAATCACTGCTTAGTGTAGTTTGGGAGAAATTGTCATTAAAACACTGTAATACCGGTACATAATCATTAATACTGCCACTATTCATCACTAAATAGCGACTAGTGACACGCCCATTGATACTAGAATTATTATTCAGAATTAATCTTGCATCGCTATACACCCGTCCATTAAGCAAGGCACCACTATTAAGCTGAATATCGCTATAACCAATAATGAGTGCTGAAGCGGTATTGCCTTCGTTAAATATACTGCCATTTAAGTCAAATTTCTGCTTAGTAAAAATACGCACGTTGCCTTGCAAAATCACCCTAGCATCTTGATTCAAAGTAAAACTATCTACCCAATAGTCCCCTTCAGGTAAAACGAGTGTCGCGCCGCCCCCAATAGCGATAGTGTTAAATCGATACTCATTTTGAGTTGCCGATAGAGTCAGAGTACAAGCAGAATAAAGCGAAACATTGCTAAACTGACTTTGCCCATTACCACCAAGCGTTAATTGCTCGCCAGTATTACAAGAACCATAACCGCCACCAGCGCCGCTACTCGATAAAAAAGCGTTGTTCCCAGTTAAATTTAACCCTCGAATATCACTGCCATCAATAGTACATTTTCGCACTCCGCCAGACCCGTTATCACAACTGTTATCAGCAAGCCCGCTGCCATCGTTACTCGAACAATAATCTAATCTAGCACCACCAGTACCATTAATGATGCCATTACCGTTTATCATCAGCTGTGCCGATGATATTTGATGGCATACATTAGAATTATCACCATGGTGCCCTTGAGCAACTTTGGCAAAAATAACACTCTGGTCAATAGGGTC
Source organism: Shewanella sp. M-Br (assembly GCF_036245925.1). Classification (NCBI taxonomy): domain Bacteria; kingdom Pseudomonadati; phylum Pseudomonadota; class Gammaproteobacteria; order Alteromonadales; family Shewanellaceae; genus Shewanella; species Shewanella sp. M-Br. Next base: position 94,339 of record NZ_BJBV01000011.1, on the reverse strand, counting down.
GAATGCCATCACTGACGAGGGAAAACTCAAAATAAGTACTGCCAATATGGCACGATAAAAAAGATTAATTCCCACGAGCTTCTACCTCAACTTGTCGGCTAACACGGGTCTCGCCGCTTTCACATACTGCTTTACTGTTGATTCGATATTGGGTGGTGGTACCTACCGTATAGGCTTTGCATGTCAAGGTCACAGTGCAGGCATGGAAACCAGTTACATTAGGTGGATTCCAAGTGCTCGTTGCTGGGCAAATGCCAACTAAACCATTTAATGGGAATAATGTTGCCAATGCGGCATCGGCGCCACTGTTCGCGGCGGCAAAGGCACGAGTCCCCCACACCTCTTGGGTTAATCCAGTATCCCCATCCTGCACAATATTGATCAGGGCAGACGCCAGTAGAAACATCACTGTGATCACAAACACGCCAATAATCAATGCACTGCCGCGTTGACGCGCAGGTAAAGCAGTTCGTTGCAACCTTGCTAGTGATGTTCTGGGTAAGATTCGCATTACCGAGTGATGACCTGTCGATTGACGATATAAATTAAGGGACATTGATCACCTGCACTTGATGTCGATATTGGAACGTCTCACCATTAACATTAAACCGCGGTTGTAAATGCACCATGGCATTATTCACTAGGCTAGATGGCGTTAAAATCAGCGGTAAATCAGCACCATTATTTAAAACATTTGCCACACTTTGCGCCATTAGCACGCCCGTGCCCATAGTGACAGGCATAGCGGCAGGATTTGGCTGAATGGCATTAAAGCTATAACCAGCATAACGCAATAATTGTAATTCATTGCCGCTTGGCCCCTTTTCAAAGCAATAGCTCACTGGACTCGAACCAAAATAGATCCTTTGTCGTGGTGATGCTTCTGCAAAACGTGTTGGCGCAGTAAAAGTCAGCGTCACTTGATGCTCCAAAGGGGAAGGCGCAGTAGCAATCGTTTTAACCTGTGCCCGCTTTTGTCTCGCGCTGCTATACACATCGGCATCAATCAAGGGATAGATCCAAGCGAATTGATTCACACGAATCGCACTCACCGTATTATCTAGAATAACTATCCCAGTGCTCGCGGCGGCAGCTGGCACTATTGGCATGGTTAGATAAGTCGTGCTGGCTTCGATAGGCACAAACTCAATACATTGATAGGTCAGCGAATCGGTATTAACTCGCACACTATTAGGCAAAGCACTACGCAACTCACGGGTCATTCGCTCAACGGCAAAACGGCTCTGACTGAGCACTTGATCGACTGAACTCGACTCAACAAAAATCCGCGTACCAAAAATAATAAAACTACTCACCCCGACCACGAGAATCCCCAGAATCAAGATAACAGTGACCATCTCGACCAAGGTAAAACCTAGTGTGGATTTTTTATTAACCGCAGATAAAGGTGAGGCCATCAGTAATTACTCCTCACCATATTGTAAGTAATCACTTCGTTGTCGGGCGTAGTCACATTAATCGTCACTAGCTTAGTATTGGACACTGCGCCATAGGCAACTGTGACACTTAAGCGATAGTTAGGATAAGCATTTGCATAGGTTTGGGTCGAATTGAGCATAGTCGCGGTTTCATTTAAGCCGTTGTAATCATCCACATCGTTAAAGTTGTTACGACTCTCACCGAACTCAGGGCCTAATAACGTTGAACAATTACTCCCTAGCGGACTACCACAGGCTGGCGTGCCACCATTGGCATTGGTGTTTTGATCGTAACGTTTACCCCAGATTTCATTCATCACCGAATGTGCAAGCTCAGCACTGCGTACTCTATGTAAGGTACTGGCCGCACGATCAGCTTGGGGGAGTAACATGCTGGTTAGCATCACTATTGCAATGCCAATCACTAACATACCAATGACTAATTCGATAAGGGTAAAACCCTGCTGTGGTTTGGCTTTTTTGGATGCTTTTACTGATGCTTTGCCCAATAGCAACCGAGGATTAATTCGCATAAATATAGCCCTCGGAGGAGACGTTAATCATCACAGTGTCATTAGCAATCACATTAATGCATGGCCCATTACAAGCCAACGAAGTGCTACCATCAATATCGAAATCGAGGCTGAAGTTGCTGATATTAGTACTGTTAGGGCCTACTAGCACTAATTGAGCACCACCTTGAAAAGCTTGGGTATAAAGCGGGTTTGGCGATAATGCTGTACCAGAACAAACCGCCCCATTTCGGGCAGAGAATTGACTCACTTGATAACCAGTGGCTGAGACGGTTACACGAAAACACCTGTCAGTATTATTGAGCGCTTTTTGCTGTACTTGACGCAGCTCGCTAATGAACTCGTTACGTAAACTATAGGCACTGTAGGAAGACTGAGTAAACAGGCGTGGCAGTACAACCACAGCAAGAATTGAAATCAAGATGATGGTCGTTACTAATTCTACTAAAGTAAATCCGGCCTGTTTTGACATAGAGAATTTAAGCATCACTCGTGTTAATTGCTGATTTCATGTACTAGGTTCAGTTTCTGCCAACGATATGATTAACGCAAATAAATGTCGGAAAACTCTTGGCGGACTCATTTATTTAACATCATGTAAGAACCGTATTTTATCTAAAAAAAAGGCCTGCTAGGCAGGCCTTTTCACATAAATTAAATTAACAACCATTATCGGTTAGAGTAATAGTCGGCAAAGCACCTGCACTTGCTGCTTGTGTATAAACAATTTTACAACTTGCAGCTGGAGTAGCAACATCAGCTGGGGCTCCACGAGGCCAAATTGTAGCGCTATTGCCTACCACATTAATAATCCAATCATTACTGCCTGCTTCAGTAGGTGAAGTACCTGCATCAAAAGCCACATCCATTCCCGCTTCTAAAGCTGCTTCTGTCGCAGCCATATAACCAAAGACAACTGGAACATCGTCAGCAGTACCTGTCGCAGGAGTCCCTGCAACAGTATTACCGAGCACATCAACACTACCTGTTGCTGCACGTTCAATTCCGAGTAATGCAGCTTTTGAATAAATTAAGCTATTCGCTCCTTGAATAGCCCCTTTCATACCTTGAATAGTTGAAGCTCTTGCATCACCTTGCAGATTAATAAACTTAGGTGCCGCTGTGACAGCAAGAATACCTAAGATAATGATCACTACGACTAATTCAATTAAGGTAAAACCTTGTTGTCTTTTCATATAAAACTACCTTTCTTTCTAAGTGAGTACTCGTGTGAGTACTAATTAAGTTAAGTCACTTTTAGACTCTATTACTTTTAAACTAAGCTACTTAAAACATGAACAAAATAAAACTATTAATTACTGTCTATGGTACAAATGGCGTTTGGGTGAAACTTAATACTCTGCCTGTGCCTGGGTTATACACTATTCCCTTAGCACCTACCGTTGTTAAATCAGGGGCAGGAGTGGGTACACCATTCGTTTGATTTAGCACTAGTGAAGCCACTTGGTGATAAACACATAAATCTAAACCTGCAACGACTGCGCCAGTAATTGAGTTAGCACTGCCGCCTGCGGCGTTAATAACACGAGCGGTATAACGTTGATTACGTGCATCTTGGTTAAATAATACGTTACGTGGAGCACTCTGCAACACAGTGTTAAACACTTCTTGGCAACTGGCATTTGTCATAGCTGTCGCACTGGTTACTGAAGTTCCCGTTGGATAGCCAAAACGTGTATCGACATTTACTGTGTTACCGTCGAGGATAACGCTGCTATTTTGACGCCCATCGACTTCCCATTGAGAACGCACAAAGCTAACTGCAGTCGATAAACCACCCGCCACACCGTCAACACTGGCATCTTCAGCATCATCGGTGACATTTAAGAATCGTGGGATCGCCGTTGCGGCGAGTAAACCCAAAATCACAATCACAATCACAAGTTCGATTAATGAGAACCCTGTTTGCTTAGTTTTCATATATATGTCCCCAGACCTCAGAAATTTTATTCTAACAGTTAAATCAATTTTAAAAAGCCATTGAGTTAACAATATTTTACGGAGCAGTCAAAAAAATGACCCTGCCAGAGTTCAGTTGATAGCCTAAACTATCGCCATTTTTAGACCGATAGTGGCAGCTATTATCCTTAACCAAATAATCCGCCTCTAGACCTAAATTATCAGTTTCAGCGCCCATTAACTGTTGCCACAAATCTTGGCAGCCTTGATCATTTAAGTGCTTAGGTTGTGGCCATCCTAATTCATTGATATCGACAACACTCGACTCAGTTTCTGGGGAGGGATTATCAAATACCTCCCAGTTCAACTGCAATTGCGCCGGCTTACCCAAAGACAACCACTGGGAACGCACCATCACCAGCACATTTAAAAAACGAGCGTGTTCCACTTCCAATCCACGAGCCGCTATTTGCGGTAGCATAAAAAAGTACTTAGCTCCGATCACCGCCATGATAACCAACACAATTCCAATGGCGATCATACGTCCATAGATACGTAATAGATCGCTTTCAGCCTTTTGCTGAGTCTGCATTTAACCTCAGTCCCACGTATAAGATAGGAAATAAATATTATCCATATCGCTTACTTACCACCTTTGACCACATTGAGCATATCCCACATTGGCAGGTATATCCCCAAGGCCAACACTAAGACAATCACGGCCACAAAACCGATCAAAATTGGCTCCAATTTCGCGGTGAGGTTCTTTAAATCATAGTCTACTTCGCCCTCATAGAAATCTGCCGCATCATTAAGTAATTGATCGATTTGCCCCGTTTCTTCGCCCACAGCCACCATTTGCAGCACTAGTGGCGTAAATAACTTGCTCTGATTCGATACCCTCAGCATAGAGTCACCAGACTCTATGCCACGGCGCATACCGACTATCTTGTCGTGCATGTAGGCATTATCTACCGCGTCGGCCACTAAACTTAAGGCCTGCGTCATCGGCACGCCCGCGCTGAGCATCATAGAGAAACTGCGACAATAACGAGCTAACGTCGAGCGCTCGATAATCGATCCCACGGCGGGGATGTGTAACTTCCACTTATCCCACTGCTTCTCGCCCTTTTCCGTATGGTGCCAGTAACGAATGCCGATAATAGTGCCAATCAACACCACCAACATCAGCGCCCAATAATTCACAAACAGATTCGATGTACCTATCAGCACTTTTGTCGCCCAAGGTAAGTCGGCGCCAAAGCGGGAAAACATCTCGGCGAACTTAGGGATCACCATGATATTGAGGATCACCATAGCGAGCGCAATCGCAATCAATACAAACATGGGATAACGCATGGCCGATTTAATTCGTCGCCGCGTCTCTTGCTCACGCTCGATATAACCTGAAAGTTGAATGAAGGCATCTTCTAACTTACCCGTGTTCTCCCCCACGTGCACCATAGAAACAAACAAAGAATCAAACACATCGGGATGTTGATTCATGGATGATGACAAGGGTCGCCCTGCGGTGAGCTGCTCAGAAATATCATTAAGCGCATCTTTCATTCGCTGGGAATGCGCCGTTTCAGATAAGCCTGCAATCGCCCGCAAAATAGGAATGCCAGAACGGGTCAAGGAGTACATTTGTCGGGTAAAAATCTGTAATTCTTCTAACGCGACTTTGCCACCAAATAACTTAGTCAGTGAGAACGACTTAGCCACTTTGGCGACTTTGACTTCAAGGGGGATAATGCCACGCGCCAATAGCATGTCAGCAGCGGCACTTTCCGACGCGGCATCCAATTGTCCCGTAACGGATTGACCTTGACCACTGCGTCCACGGTATTGATAAATTGGCATAATTACGCCTCAGCGCCTTGTTGGCTGATAATATCCTTCGACAAAGGTATCTGAGATTCACTCACGTCTTCCACCAACTTAGCGACCTCTTCAATCGTCGTCATGCCTTCGCTCAGATATTGCAAAGCTGACTCTGCGAGTGGGGTGAAGTTAGGACTCTGCAACGCGGCTCTGGCAAAATCCTGCGGATTACCAGTACGCATAGCATCGATCATCTTTTCGTCTAGCTCGAGGATCTCAAAAATACCGATCCGACCGCGATAACCACTGCCATTACAACTCTGGCAACCTGTACCGATTCTAAAGTTTGCATGGGTAAAATCTTTGCGGCTCACACTACTCAGCCAGGCTTTTTCCTGCGGTGTCGGTTGATACTCTACCCCACAGTTATGGCAGACACGGCGCACTAAACGCTGGGCAATAATCACCCTTAAGGCACTAGCAACTAAATAACTCGCAGCGCCCATATCGAGTAAACGCAGCGCACTGGTGACCGCATCGTTAGTATGCAGGGTCGATAGCACAAAGTGACCCGTTAATGCCCCCCTAAGACCAATCTCCACGGTTTCTTGGTCACGCATTTCCCCCACCATGATGATATCGGGGTCTTGACGTAAGGTGGTGCGTAATACATTTGAAAAGTTTAAGCCAATCTTATGGTTAACTTGTACTTGGTTGATCCGCGGCAATTGATACTCAACCGGATCTTCGACCGTGATGATCTTACGGTCGGCGGTATTGAGCTCGCTCAAAATACCGTACAAGGTGGTCGTTTTGCCGCTACCCGTTGGACCTGTGACCAGTAGCATGCCGTGGGGACGTTTAATCTGTTTACGAATACGCGCCAAAATAGCAGGCGGCATACCGGTTTCGTTTAAGGTCAATAAACCCGCCGATTGATCGAGCAAACGCATCACCACAGATTCGCCGTGGTAAATCGGCATAGTCGACATACGCACATCGATATGATGACCTTTGATTTCCATATGGAAACGACCATCCTGCGGCAAACGTTTCTCGGAAATATCGAGACCCGCCATCAACTTAAGTCGTAATACTAAAGCCGCGGCAATATTAACTTCATTCAGAATCGTTTCATGTAGCTGACCATCGATACGCTGGCGAATACGTAAGGCTTTATCACCGGGTTCGATATGGATATCCGAGGCGCGCATTTGCACCGCATCTTCAAAAATCGACTGCAGCAACTTAACCACTGTGGTTTCATTGTCACTGTCACCCGACGTGAGGCTGGCTAAATCGAACATCTCATCGGCGGCGTATTCTTCTTCGAGCTTACCGGCAATCTGGGCAATTTGGTCTGTACGGCGATATAAGTTATCAAACGCTTGCAGCAGTTGCTGCTCGGGCGCTACCGCTAACTTCAAACGCTTAGGTGCGATAAGCATTTCGAGGTGATCGAGCGCCTGCAAATCCGCGGGGTCGCTCATTGCAACTAATACGCTATCGCCCCTGTCTTCAACCGCTAAAGCGCGGAAACGTCGTGCTTGCACCTCAGGAATAAGATGCACCACTTCCGCTGGGATTGGCATTTTACTGATATCCAGCAAAGGCACATTCAATTGTTGCGACAAGAACTGCAGTAACTGATGTTCAGTAATCGATTGCAAATCAATCAGAGTACGACCCAGTTTTTTGCCCGTATTGCGCTGCTCAGCCAACGCCTGTTGCAACTGCGCTTCAGTAATAATGGCTTCTTGAACTAACAGATCGCCCAAACGCATTTTTAATCTGGGTTTCATTGGCTATCTCCTAGCTGAGTCAAACGTTGTTCGATAAAGGCACTCGCTTGCGCCGATAAGCCTCTATGGCCTAAAGCAGTCCGATAGGCTTGGCGTGCTTGAGGAAATTGTTGCTGCGAATCGAGCGCATAGGCCAGCCCCATCCACCATTTAGCCTGTTGAGGTTCTTGTTGCAATAATTGTCTATAGGCTTGTTCTGACAACGAAAACTGTCCTAACTTTTGCGCCAAATCCGATTGTGCCATCCACTTTTGTCTCGCCAGTGAATGCGTGTCAGGTATGTTGGCTAACGTCACTAATGCGAGATCAGCCTGACCAGAGGCTTGCTGAACCCGAGCAAGCAATAAGGCAAAGTCTAACTGCTGTGGGAATAACAGCATGCCTTGCTGTAACACTTCACTGGCTTTGGCTAATTGACCTTGCCCATAATGCAGCGCAGCTAACTGCTTGCGCGCTTCATGCATGCTGGGATCAAAGCCTAATGTTTGCTCATAATAACTAATGGCATCTTTGAGTTTGCCATCCCTTTCAGCCTCATTCGCTAATGTGAACCGCTTCTGCGCCAACTGCTTTGGGGTCAACTTCACCTCAGTAATCGCCATTTGCCCTTGCTCTTGGGGCGTGAGTCGATTAGTGCCAGCATCAGCTTTAACTTCTTGTACTTTAAGCTCATTGCTCGCGTTAAGTTCATTATCGGCGGCAACACTAGCACGTTCTGACATCATTAATGCAGAGGGTGCGGCAGCAGTGACCTCGGCGCTTCGCACACTCGATGTCACACGATTTGACTGTGAATGGCTTGGCTCGCTTGACGTATCGACTAGGTCATCTGCGAGTGCTGAGCTCTCATCTTGTTGCCGTTGTGACTCTTGTTCAACATCATGTTCTGATTCAAATTCTTGCGGCTGATTAAGTACAACGTCGTCGACACTGGGTTCAAGCTCTTCACTCTTAGTCGTAAACTCCTGCGTAGTCGCAACGTTAAGCGGTTCTTCGACGACAACGACGCTTACTGGAGACTGCACAGGCTCGATTTGAGTCTGAGTAGATTCATTTTGCCCATTTGTTTGAGCCAAAATAGTCGCTTCTGCAGGCTTTGCTGTGAATAATTGCCAGCCATAAACCAGAGCGCCACCGAATAGCAATGACACACCACAGAGCAGCAGCCCGTTAAACGGAGTCCGCCTGCGAGCTAAATATTGCACCTGTGGCTGAGCCACGTTGCTGAGCTCATGCCCCTGCTGACGCTTGTCGAGATCCTGCAGCATCTTGTTGATCACACTCATACAACACCCCTGAAAAAGTGTTGTAATCCCAAACCGAAAGCCACTGTCATCAAAGTGAAAAAAGGCAACCATTTCCACGATAATAATCGGCGAACACTTGCATCTTCGGTGTCTTGAATTGCGGCTTTAACGTGGGAGGTTTGCACACGAGTAGCGCCTTCGCCGAAACTCAATAACAAGGCTTTATGGGCAAGAATATTGATCAATCTGGGGATCCCCCGGGACGCATAGGCTATCTGACGTGTTTCCCGTGATGTAAAGAGTGGTTCGCCCGCACGCCCAGCGATAGCTAATCGGTGGCGAAGATAAGCGTCGGTTTCATCCCATGTCAGTGGGCGAAGGTTGTAGCTAAAAGTAATCCGCTGTCTTAATTGCCTAAATTCTTGGCGTTTAAGCCTGTCATCGAGCTCGGGTTGCCCAAATAACACTACCTGTAATAATTTGCGTGTCTCGGTTTCCAGATTAGTGAATAACCGCAGCGCCTCAAGACTGTCGTCCGGCAATGCCTGCGCTTCATCGAGTACCAATACGATGGCGTGCCCGTGGACGCTCAAAGCTAAAAGCTGCTGTTGAATAAGTCCAGTGAGTTGCTGCTGGTCGATATTGCTGGTGTATTTAAGGCCCAGCTCACTCGCTACCGCCCAACGTAATTCAGTAGGAGTGAGATAAGGATTAGGCAAATATGCGCAATGAAACTGACTCGGCAATTCGTTGATAAGCTTGCGGCAAATCAACGTTTTACCAGTCCCCACCTCCCCTGTCACCTTGATAAAGCCTTCGCCCGTTTGCAGCGCGGTTTGCAACACTTGCAAGGCTTCCACATGTGGCGACAGGCCGAAAAAAAATCCGGTATTGGGTGTCAGTGAAAATGGAGGTTGGCTTAGGCCAAAATGCTTCTGATACATAGAAGCTTACTTTGTCTCCGGATACCAACGATCTAATAAGGTCTTAGAACGTTGTAGCTCAGTTTTCCAGGTATCAACACCAACTACCGTAGGTTTTAACAGAATAATAAGCTCGGTTTTCTTCTTCTGCTTACTACGGTTTTTAAACAATTCACCGAGGAAAGGAATATCACCCAACAAAGGCACTTGCGATACCACTTCAATGTTTTCACTCTTCATCAAGCCACCGATGATGACTACGTCACCGGAGGCGGCGCGGATGACAGTATCAGACTCACGAATTTCACTCTGCGCTAACGGTAGCTCCAACGAAGCGTCACTCACTTTGATGTCTTTAGTCTGCTCTTTCACATCGATAACGGATGGATGCACGTGCAATAACACATTACCGTCACTATCAATTTGCGGCGTAACGTCTAAGGCAATGCCCGAGAAAAATGGCGTAAGCTCGACTTGTGGAGTGGTCACAGGCGTTGTACCCGCAACTGTGGTCGATGAAACGTCGGTGACAAAGTACTCATCAGTACCGACTTTGATCACCGCTTTTTGGTTATTCGATGCAGTCACCCTTGGGCTAGACAATACATCCACATCGCCTTGGGTATCTAACAGATTGATCATGGTCGTAAAGTCAGAACCTTTAATACTCAGCGAGGTCACACCACCAATCGCCGAGGTGATTTTATCGTTTAAACCAGGGCCCGCTGATGTACCAAAATTCACATTAGTATTGCCAACATGTCCCAGCACATTGTCCCATTGAATACCCTGCTGATAACCATCGGATAATGTGACTTCAAGGATCTTCGCTTCTAAAATTACTTGGCGTTGCAAATGACTTTCTGCGGAATTTAAGAAAGTACGCACTTGGCGTAATTCACTAGGAAAAGCACGAATGGTCACTAAACCCGCCTGCGGCGTAACAACAACCTGACGACCGCCACCCGTTTCGCCGATTATCGAGGATAATGTCTCTTTCAACTCTCCCCAAAAATCTGTCTTAGTACGCGAACGGATAAAAGTACCGTTGCTACTATCGCTACCGCCATTACTGCTCGAGTTATTGCCATTACTGCTGTTCGAGTTATTGTTATTATTCGAGCCGCTATTGTTTGAATTGTTATTGTTCGAATTACTATTGGAATTATTGCTATCCGAAATCCGTCCTGAACTCACTGACGTCACAGATAAGCCATCGCGTTCCATGTAGAGATAATTCAGCGGAAACGTCTCGGTACGCATTCCAGCAGGAAACACTCTTAGGATGCGCCCTTCGCGACTGACTTCGTAGCCGTAGATATCTTCAACCACTTGAATTGCTTCAGTTAATGTCACACCTTTAAGGGATAATGAAATCGTACCTTGCACGTCAGGATGTACGGCAACACTCAGCGGTGTACCTTGAACTAAGCTTGGAAAAAATACTTTAGCATCAACATCGTGGGCTGATACATCGAAACGACGCTCAGTTTCCAATGTGGGGGTCAAACCTGATAGCAATGCGCCTGAATTCAATTCCCGCTGAACCGCATCCGGCATAGTCGCAGGCGGTGGCGTCGTTGATGCCGTTGCCGTCGCCATTGAGGCCGCTAATTCCGCCTTACTCGCCTCCGGCTGTGGCCTATTTGTGGTCTGACACGCCACAAGGCAAAGTGAGAGCAGAGGTGTAAAGTATTTAATCGCTTTCATCTGAGGTGTATTCCCTATCTCTCTGTTATTGCTTGAAACAATGTCAATTTCCGTCCATCGGACAGCGATACATAAGTGGGGGTGATTTTAACGATACTCAGCCCCTGAACGCTGTCGCCAACAGACAATATCTTGTTATTTATCACAGCATAAGCCGTGTTTCCTGAGCTTACTATGCTGTTAAGTACAAGCGCCTGATCCTGCATTTGACTCGCATGACTCTGCACAGCAAAGCCTTTACCGGGCAAAGTCGGGTCGCGCAGCGATTCAGCAGACACCATAGGGCTACTAACTAATAACAACACACTGATAATATAAGACTTATTTAGAAACACTGATAAAGTCCTTATTAATACTCAAGGTATAAAGTTCAATCTCAACGGTCGCTTTTGGATATTCCGCGACTTTATAGTCGAGACGTTTCCAATAAAGTTTATCTGGCATGGCCTCAACGGCTTCCACAAAGCGCAACACAGAAAAATAATCGCCCTCTAGACTTAAGCGAATACCATGGCTATATAGATTGAGTTTTTTCTCTTCACCCACAGGTAACAAAGGGATGGGCGCTATCGACATAAACTTAATTAATTTAATCCCTTGCACTTGTCCTAGTAAATTACCCAGCAACTGCGGCATATAGTCTGCCGGCACCATATCCACCATCTGCTCATCGAGCTGGGCATCTAGGGCTTGATTCTGTTGCTGCAACAGCACTAAACGCTGTTGGTAATCTTGATTGGGATCTAACGCTAAACGTTGCTGATACAAGTCAATCTGCTGAGCCGAAATCACGTTTTCCTGCTCTAAGGCTTTTAGCTGTTGTGAAACAGCCACATGGGTTTTCCACAGGGACTCTAAGGGTAAATAACTCAGCATGCCGACCACGGCCAGAATGGCGACTAAGATCAACACTCGCTCACGGCGACTTAGCGCATCAAACTGTTGTCCTAATTGGGCTAACTTTTGCTTCATTGCGCGGCTTCCTCCTTGTTATCGCTTTTCAAGGTAAAGGCCAAAGGTTTATCTTCACCGCGATCCATGCTCATCGACGAGAAAGCTTGCCCCTTTAAAGTCTGCGTAGTTTTAAGTTTGCCAATCCACTGCGGAATGCTTTGAGGATGGTCGGCAAAACCTTCGAACATAAAATCTTGCTCATTAATGACGATATGACTAAGCCAAACACTCGCATCCGACACGACGGCTAAATCTTTAAGAACTGGCGCAAAACCACGGCTGGTTAAGGAAGTCCTAAGACTCAATTCTCCCATGAGTAATTGCTTAAGCTCTAACTGTTGTTCCGCTAAATCGACTCGCGCAACAAGATCGGCATCGGGTTTACGCGCAGCAATTTGTGCTTCTAATGCCTGTTTTTGGGTATCGAATTGCTGCTTTTGTTGGGCAGCCAACTGCTGGGCCTGTTGTAACTCACTGACTTGCCAGTAGCTATAACCACCTAAAACCGCAAATAAGATCGCAAAAACCAAGGCGTAAGCACTTAAACGCGCAAAGGTTAATCTTTGCTTCGGGGGCAATAATGAAGGAGTGTAAAGATTGACTCGGTATTTAATCACTCAGTACCTCGATAAAATTCAGCAAAGGCTAATCCCGCCATTCGCGCGCCAACACAGCTTTTATCAATGACATTCACAGCTTGATTGAAGTTTGCCGAGACTAACTTAGCTAAAGTATCCACGGCACCATCGGCGAGGAGTTCGATAGAAGATACCGGAGCCTGTCTCAATTGACTTTCAAAATAATCCATAGAACGCTGAATTTCTAAGCTTAAATTGTCTGCCATGCCATAACTTAACTCATCCGCTTGAGTCTTATCCAATTGAGTAAATCCGCGCACGCGACGCTGCATATACAGCTGACCTTGCTTAACCACAGTCAGTAGCAATTCTTGACCGGGATTATGGCTTACCACCAGACGCGCTTGGTTGTCATCATTAAATAGGTTAGTCACGGCTAACTCTTCGATACTAATACCGAAAAGTTGTAAATCTTGTTCATGAATGGCCTGCACCATGCTCACTAACTTAGCTTTATCCACCACCACAACATTGATTTTATTACTCGGAATGGGTGACTCAAAGTAATCCAAATGGATTTGCGGTACAGGTAGCGTGACCATGTCTTTAATTGACCACAGCAAAGCTTGGGATAACTCGACAGTATCGACATTCGGTTTATCGGTCAGCAGTAATTGATAAAGGCCTGAAGCCAAAATCAGCTGTAAATGTGCATTGGGAAAGGATTTAGCCACAGCAGCAAACGCCAATGACCAGTGCTCATCTTTCAGCTCAAAGGGTAACCACTGCTCAGCATTTTCTTTTTGGGCAGGTGCGTAAACCCATAATTTATCGGCGCAGACATAGACACCAAGGCTAGTCGGTTCTGTTCTCTTCTGCCAAAAGGCTAATCGACCTATAAGACTTTTTTCCATAAAGATGCCTATAACCAACTGAATTTAAAAGCTTGAGTAGTCTCTTTTGCACAAACTTCCTGTCACTCCACTCTCCAGTGCTCCTTGACCTATGACCTGCTCGATACAGAATAAAAAACGCAAACGTCATCTTTTTGGCACTGGCTAGTTTAGCCGCAAATGCTCGTATTTTATAGATAAATACGTGAATAATAGGATCTATTTGTCTCTAAGACGATATTAATCACCCAAACACTGAACTTCCCTTACTTAGCCTCTATGGGTTCACTGAAATACATTCCCTGCGCTGCGCCAACACCGAGGATTTGCAGTGTCTGCCACTCTTCAAAGACTTCTACCCCTTCGGCGCAGACTTGTACTTCCGTTCGATATAAACCGCCAATCAAACTGCGGATAAATAATTGGTTTTCTGGCCGTAAATGAATATGACGCACGATGGATCTGTGTAACTTAATTAAATCAAAATGGCATTCGCGAATGTAATAAGTACCGACAACCTGCTGACCCACATGATCGACACATAATCTCGCGCCCATTTTACGGATCATATCTAATTTAGGCTGCAACTTTTCTTGATGTTGAATAACGATATCTTCAGACACTTCGAAAATCAGTCGCGTAGTTAGATGGCGATATTCTAATAGCGTCGTTTTTAGCCATTGAGTGAAGGCTCGGCTCATTAGCGAATCCAAACTCAGATTAATACTGTATATCTGCGGCGCTGATGTCTTAATTGTTTGAGCATTCGATATGCCGTCTGCTAATTCATTCGACAATAATAACAATACCCGCTCAATAATTTGCCGTTCGACCTGTGGCATTAAGCCACATTTATTCGCCATTGGAATAAACAGTGTGGCACGGATTAACGCCCCCTGATTATCCCGAGCCCGCGTAAATATCTCTTTATGGTGCTCATTACCATCAGAGTCGATTATGGGTTGGCTAAAGGGAAAAAAGCGCCGCTGCACTAACGCGTTTTCTAAAAAGCTTCGCCAACGCACTGAGCCTTTGGCAAATTCTTCATCAATCGCGCCTTTGTCGTACATAAACCAATTACTATTACCCTGTAATTGTGCCGCCCTCAAAGCCATATCGGCTTCTTCAATTAACTGAGCCGCATTATCGCCTGCGGTAAAATAAGCGCATCCGAGGTGGAAAAAGTTATCGCGATTCTCAACATCAGGCAAAGGCTGGCTTAGACATATCTTGAGTAACTTGCTGGCAAATTGATCCGCTTCAATTAAGGAAATTTGCGGCACGACTATGGCAAATTGATTATGGGAGCGACGGGCAAAAATACTATTAGCTTGAGTTTGCAGCAATTGACTTATTGCATTAACAGTCGAGTTTAATAGCTCTTTCGTCACTGCTTCACCTTGGGATTGCTGCAATAAATCCAGATCATCCATTTCTAATAAATAGATTACCCCATGGGCAAGCATAGCCTGATTATGACTAAGGGCGTCGAGACGATTATTCAAAAAGAGTCGGTTACCAATGCGCGTTTCCGCATCAAGAAAGGTATTAGAACGGATGAACTTGTCGAAACGCCCACGCTCCTTTTGTGCGTCCTGTAACTCTTCTAACAACTTAGTCAAAGCACGGTTAATCAGCCTTGGTTTACCATTTCCGGGAGTCGCGAGTGCTTGCTCATGCTTACCTTGCAGAATCAATCGACTGCGTAAGGCTAATTCTTCAATGCCATCGAGCTGCTGTGAAAACCATAAATAACCAAAACGCACTAAGGCAGCCACGGCTAAGATACCGACCAACAAAATCAGAATTTCATACCAACTGAAAGTGTAATGTTCAAAGGGCTGAGTCAAGGTTAACTGCATACGCAAGCCTGATGTCGGCTCTAGCACATGGTCATACACCATCGCATTTTGCGTAGAAAGGTTGCCTTCATAGGCAAATAACACTTCATCTTTCAAGGTCAACCGAAAATTAACGGCATTGTAAGCAAGCAGCATGGGCGGTAGCCAAGCCTCTAGCTCCCAATCAGGTTGGTGTTGGAACTGATCGACTAACATAGTTTCGAGTTCAGCTACTTTTTGCTGCTGAAATTTATAGGTCATCTGCACGAAACTCATCATAGCGCTCAGCAAAAATACGAAGGCGATAGCGGCTAATGACATTAACCAAAAGCTGGTTAATTTTGTAGTTAACATTCGGGTGAATTTCATCTATCCGCTATCCTGCAGGATTATTATAATTATTTGTGCGATTTTAACAGAAGTTCAACAAAAGTTGTCCGTTGATTATTCAGTAGCATAACCTAAAAGGCAACTAAGACGCTGTGACTTTAATGTTCACTTAAAAACAAAAAAGAGGCTAATTAGCCTCTTTTTAATGTTTTTACCACTTTTAGCCTAGTCGGCGTATTTAGGTAAAGTGGTGATCGCAGCCACACCAGAGTCGATAGCCGCTTGTGCAACAGCACGGGCAACATTTGGCAATAAACGTGGGTCCATAGGTTTTGGCAGCACGTATTCTGGGCCAAAACTCAGCGACGTCACATTAGGGTAAGCCTTCAATACACTCGCAGGCACTGACTCTTTTGCCAGTGATGCAATTGCATGAACTGCCGCAATTTTCATCTCATCATTAATGCAAGACGCACGCACATCCAATGCACCACGGAAAATAAATGGGAAACACAATACGTTATTCACTTGGTTTGGATAGTCGCTACGACCCGTACCCATGATCAAATCACTACGCGTTGCATGAGCAAGTGCAGGTTTGATTTCAGGATCTGGGTTAGAACACGCAAAAATCACTGGCTTATCGGCCATCAGCGCGACTTCTTCTGCACCAATGACGTCAGGACCTGATAGACCTAAAAATACGTCTGCGCCTTTAATAACATCAAGAAGCGTGCGTTTTTCGGTATCATTCGCAAATAGTGCTTTATATTCATTAAGATCTGTACGGCCAGAATGAATAACACCTTTAGTGTCTAGCATGTAAATGTTGGCGCGATTCGCACCGCATTTTACCAGCATAGTCATACAAGCGATGGCAGCAGCACCCGCACCCATACACACAAAAGTCGCGTCGCTTATCAACTTGCCTTGAATTTCCAGCGCATTGATCATACCCGCCGCAGTCACGATTGCGGTGCCGTGTTGATCGTCATGGAATACTGGCACTTTACAACGAGCAATCAATTCACGTTCGATAACAAAGCATTCGGGCGCTTTAATATCTTCAAGATTGATACCACCAAAGGTGTCAGCAATCGCAGCAACAGTATTGATAAATTCCTCAGGCGTATTATGCGTAATCTCAATATCTGTCGAATCGATATTCGCAAAATGCTTGAACAATAATGCTTTACCTTCCATTACAGGTTTAGAAGCCAAAGGGCCCAAATTCCCTAAACCTAAGATAGCCGTACCATTGGTAATCACGGCAACCGTATTACCTTTATTGGTATAACGATACGCATTGTCAGGATCTGCAGCGATTTCGCGTACTGGCTCAGCCACACCTGGGCTATAAGCTAGGGCGAGATCGTGACTCGTTTCGGCGGGTTTGGTAAGGCAAACTGCGGTTTTGCCTGGTATGGGAAATTCATGATAATCGAGTGCTTGTTGACGAATATCTGACATTTTAAAATCCTGAAATGCGACATTTATAATTTATGAGAGTAAGACTACCAACACACATCTAGTCTCACCAAAGGGTGATGTTAATAGTCTGGCTGGTCGGGGTAAGATACGCCAATAAGGGGAATTTATAAATAAGAGATTCATAAATTTCACTTTAGCCGCCAAATAGACCCTCTAAGCTTAGTTTTATAAACTTATCTCCTATAATAAAGCTGCATTTCTTAATATGTTTTGTAGGAAACAAACATATATTTTGTAGTTACTGCGCTAGTTGTAGCGACTTAATCTCAAAAATGTTGGTTAAATTACAATATATGGCGACTAGCATATTTATCTTATAGTTAATTGCTATAAATAAGTCGAATTATACACTTGAACTCTCAATACAGAATAAGTTGACGATTTATTGAGTGAAGTCGTACCAGCTAGATATGTAGAATAAGCGGAATAAAGAAAATTGACGAATAACAAAAAGCAAAAAGGCGCCATAGGCGCCTTTTCTAGAAACATTGCAATCGCAATTATTTCTTTGCAAGCACTGCGAAGCGCTTGTTGAATTTGTCGATACGACCGCCGGTATCAACAACTTTTTGTGTACCAGTGTAGAATGGGTGACAAGCACCACATACGTCTAAATGCAGATCTTTACCAGCAGTAGAGTTTACTTTGATAACGTTACCACAAGTACAGTTTGCAGTGATGATAGCGTATGTTGGGTGGATACCTGGTTTCATTGGGGTTACCTCAAAAGTGTAAGGCCATGTCGCTCTTCCAACCCGTAGTCGGACACCACATGCATGTTAATAACAATATGTTTAGGGCGCAGAATGGTACAGCATACCTACAAGGGATACAAGTAGATTATCTGAGCGTTTGCCGGTTAATCTGTGTCTATTTTGACTTTAGTTAAGCGGCTTATTTTCCCGCTTCTTTAGCCTCAAATACCGCCCGCGCGCCTTTAGCATCAGAATGCTGATCCAAAATCATTTTCGAAGGACAAGATAGCACCGCATTGCTCTTGAGTGCATTGATTCTATTCTTCGAGAAAGCCACAGGATTTGCCTCGTAAATCGCCAACATAGCGCCATATACACTCACATCCCAATCCTTGGCATATCGATTAGCGATACGCCACAACGTCTCGCCAGCAAGATATGTTAACTGGCAATGTTCGGGCGTCTGTGAGGCCGTTTCAGCAATATTCTGTTTTTGCTCATTATTTGCCGTTTTCACTATTTCTGGAACCACAGTTTCAGTTGCAGCGTTTTCAACGACCACTTTTTCAACAGCAATCGTCTCAGAGGTTTTAGCGAAGGCGTTTATCTCAGTAGCCGACGTATTTTGTTTATCCGCGGCTTCAGGAAATCTAAAGCCAGTCACCACTTCTACCGTTGGCACTTTGGATTGGGAATTTGCAGCAGTAGCAACAGTCACTGCGGGCATTACCTCTTCAAGTTGCTTTGATTCTGCCACCACTTTTACAGGCTTAATGCCCACTTTATCCGTACTTTTGGGGGCGCCCGCTATGATGGTATTTTTAGTGTCCGAAACCGCTTTTGTCGTTAACGCGGCAGAGGCCGGTTTAGCCGCACCGAATAAATTAATACTTTTGACGTCATACCATCGGTCAAGGCGATACTCTCTCACTAAGAGTTTAGCGCTGCTATCCTTCACATCTTCAACGCCAGTGAGTAAAACTAAAAAGCGATTAATCTCCTCAACCATTAACCTTTCTTCGCCGCTAGCTTGCTGCACGACAAACTCTAAGCGCGACATATCTTGATTGTCTGCGATCACATTCACCCTGAGTTTAGGGTAAGCGCCTAATTCAAACATCCGGCTATTAATGCTCACATGGGAGACTTGTGCCATGCTAGGTGCGCTGCACACCAAAGCAAGTAGACCTAATGATTTCACTATATTAGCCATTTATTTACTCTCAACTATCCTTGGTAAACCATCATTAGGGCTAGCCCTAGCCAGCCGCGCTGAGTACACTAAACCACATTCTTGTCTAAGACTTGCCTGCATATGTCATTGTTTGTCGAAGTTGCGTTACCTGTGCCTATGCGGCAAACCTTTAGCTACCGCGTACCCGAATCCTATCCTAGTACACCGCAAATAGGTGTGCGCGTTAAAGTTCCCTTCGGTCGTCAACAATTGATCGGGTTAGTCACAGGTATCACTGAGTCTTGCAGCTTAGCCCCAAAGCAAATTAAGTCTGTGCTCGAGTTTATCGACGATAAACCTTTACTGCCTGAATCACTTTATAAATTAACTCTTTGGGCTGCGAGATACTATTTTTGCAGCCAAGGGCAGATGCTAACCCAAGCCTTACCTGTGGCCCTGCGTAAAGGGCTAGATGCCGCGCCACAAAAGATCCAATTCTGGCAATTAACTGAAATAGGCCAAAATATTGCGCCCGAAGTGGTTAAACGCGCACCCGCACAGAAAAAACTACTCGAGTTACTCAAAACCGCCAGCTTAACCCAAGAAGAGGTTATCAGCTTAGACATCAGTAAAGCGGCGCTTAAAGCCCTAGAAGATAAAGGCTGGGTGGCACGCCATGAAAAAATTGCCGAGCTTAACCTCGACTGGCGCACCACACTCGAAATGGACGAAACGCCACATAAACTCAATAAAGAACAAGCCGTCGCCGTTGCCACTTTAAATCTGCAACAAGGATATCACTGTACTTTATTAGAAGGCATTACCGGTTCGGGTAAAACGGAAGTCTATCTTGCTGTACTCGAAGAAATCCTCAAGCAAGGCAAACAAGCGTTAATTTTAGTGCCTGAAATCGGCTTAACACCCCAGACAATCAATCGCTTTAAGCGCCGCTTCAAAGTCAATGTTGCCATTTTGCATTCAGGGTTAACCGACAATCAGAGACTCGAAGCATGGCGCCAAGCCCGCTGTGGTCAGGCTGCAATCATTATTGGCACGCGTTCAGCCTTGTTCACACCTATGGCGTATCCCGGCATCATCATACTCGATGAAGAACACGACAGTAGCTTCAAACAACAGGAAGGCGTTGGTTATCATGCCCGCGACTTGGCAGTCATGCGTGGCCATTTAGAAGCGATTCCGGTGATTTTGGGCACAGCGACGCCCTCACTCGAAAGTCTACAAAATGCCTTAAGCGGCCGTTACCATCATTTACAACTGGGTGAACGCGCAGGTGCGGCTAAAAAAGTGCGCCAAGGCATTATCGATATTAAAAATATGCCGCTGAAAGCCGGTATGTCAGTGCCGTTACTGAACGAAATCCGCCTGCATTTAGACGCAGGCAACCAAGTCTTGTTGTTTCTCAATCGCCGCGGCTTCGCACCAGCCCTGCTTTGCCACGAGTGTGGGCACTTACACGAATGCGACCGCTGCGACGCGTTTTTCACAGTACATCAATCCCTTGGCGAAATTTGCTGTCACCATTGTGGCAATCAATACGCTATCCCCAAGCAGTGTCACAAATGTGGCAGCACTATGTTGATGGGCCAAGGCATAGGCACAGAACAGCTCGCCGAAGCGCTGCAACAAGAGTTTCCTAAACATCCAGTAGTGCGCATCGACCGTGATACGACCCGCCTTAAAGGTTCATTAGAAACCCACTTAAATGCGATTCATAAGGGAGAATATAAAATCCTCGTCGGCACGCAAATGCTGGCTAAGGGCCACCACTTCCCTGATGTCACGCTTGTTGGGCTACTCGATGTCGATGGTGCTTTATTTAGCGCCGACTTCCGCGCACCTGAGCGCTTTGGGCAACTCTATACCCAAGTTGCAGGGCGCGCAGGGCGCGCCAGTAAACCCGGCACGGTATTATTGCAAACTCACCAGAGCGACAATCCCATTTTGCGGGATTTGCTGCACCGCGGTTATGGCGAGTTTGCTCGCAGCCAGCTCAAAGAACGTCAACAGGCACTGCTGCCACCAGCATGGCACATGGTGTTGGTACGCGCCGAAGCGCATTTAGCCAGTGATGCCGATAATTTTCTCAACGCCTTCGCCGCGCTCTTGCCCCAAGATAAAGAATTTGAGGTGATTGGTCCTATGCCCGCGCCCTTAGATAAAAAAGCTGGCAAGTTCCGTCGCCAACTCTTATTCCAAGCTAAAAACCGCAACCGTCTGCAGCAAGAGTTTGAACGTATTCATCCGCTTGTAGAACAACTTATCGAAGCTAAACGCTGCCGATGGAGCTTAGACAGAGATCCGCAGGATCTCCTCTGAGTCGAGTATTTGATAAGTATTTAAGCGCCATTTGATAAAAAATCATCGGGAAGATAGCAATTGTTAACCACAAACGGCTAAAATATGCGGTTATTCCCTGTATTCACTCTTAAAGTTAGTGCCGATTAGAACCCATGAAATCACATATCCAATCATTACTTGAACAAACTCTAGAATCCTTTAAACAACAAGGTATTGTGCCTGCTGACTTTGAAGCACGCATTCAGGTAGATCGAACCAAGGATAAGAGTCATGGCGACTTGGCAACCAACTTAGCCATGATGCTAACCAAGGTCGCAGGCAAGAATCCACGCGAATTAGCCCAACTGATCATAGATACCTTACCGGCTTCGGCTTTTGTGGCTAAGGTTGAAATTGCAGGACCAGGCTTTATCAATTTTTTCATCAACGACAGCGCCTTAGCAGATCAACTGCAAAATGCCGTCAACGATGAGCATTTAGGCATTAAGTTACCGACACCACAAACCGTTGTTGTCGATTACTCTTCACCCAACCTCGCCAAAGAAATGCATGTAGGCCATCTGCGTTCAACCATCATTGGTGACAGTGTTGTGCGTGCGTTAGAATTTTTAGGCCACAAGGTTATCCGTCAAAACCATGTGGGCGACTGGGGCACACAATTTGGTATGTTGCTGGCCTATATGGAAGAGCTGCGTGCCAAAAATGGTGAAGAAGCTCAACTTGAACTGTCTGATTTAGAAAACTTTTATCGTGCCGCTAAACTGCGTTTCGACGAATCAGCAGAATTCGCTACCCGCGCTCGTCAGTTAGTGGTTGAACTGCAATCTGGCGACGAGTATTGCAACAAACTGTGGCGCGAATTTAACGACATTTCGTTAAGCCACTGCCATGAAGTCTACGCCCGTTTAGGTGTGAGCCTGACCCGCGCCGATGTACACGGTGAAAGTGCTTATAACGCCGATCTCGAGCAAGTGGTTAAAGATTTAGATGCCCAAGGTTTATTAACTGAAAGTAACGGCGCTAAAGTCGTATTCCAAGAAGCCTTCCGCAACAAAGAAGGTGAGCCACTGCCTGTTATCATCCAAAAAGCCGATGGCGGCTATTTGTATGCCACCTCAGATCTTGCGGCAATGCGCTACCGCTCGAACGTGTTAAAGGCCGATCGCGTCCTGTATTTTGTTGACCTACGTCAGGCACTGCATTTCCAACAAGTCTTTAGCCTAGCGAAACTAGCTAAGTTTGTCCGTGAAGATATGTCATTAGAACACTTAGGTTTTGGCACTATGAACGGCGAAGATGGCCGTCCATTCAAAACCCGTAGCGGCGGTGTCGTTAAGTTAGTTGACCTGTTAGAAGAAGCCAATGTGCGCGCGCTAGAACTCGTTCGTAGCAAAAATCCTGATATGGATGAGGCCACGCTGACTGAAATCGCCCGTGTCGTTGGGATCAGCGCCGTTAAATATGCTGACTTGTCGAAAAACCGCACCAGCGATTACATTTTCAGCTTTGAACAAATGCTCAGCTTCGAAGGCAATACCGCACCTTACCTGCTGTACGCTTACACCCGTGTTGCGGGCATATTCAAGCGAGTAACCGATCTGGATCTCAGCCAAGCGAAAATCGTGCTTGAGCATGAAAAAGAGAAAGATCTCGGTAATAAGTTGGCGCAGTTCGGTGAGATCCTCAATCGTGTTGTCGATAAAGGTCAGCCGCACGTACTGTGTGCTTATTTATATGAATTAGCGGGTGCTTTCTCTAGCTTTTACGAAGCTTGTCCAGTGCTTGCCGCCGATAATGACGCACAAAAGAACAGCCGTTTATTACTCGCGCAACTGACGGCTCGTACGTTACAAAAAGGCCTAAATCTACTCGGTATTGAAACCTTAGAGCGGATGTAAGCCATGAGTAATCGCGATTATGCCAATAGAAGGCCGCAGTCGGGCGCTAAACCGCGCCCAATCCGCGCGACTCGCCCAACTCGAGCAAAGCCTTCACAATCTAAATCGGCGCCGCGTAAGAAGCTGCCGCTGACCTTGATAGGCTTTGTCATACTCGCTGTGGGTTGTTTCGTCTATTTCCTGTCAAGCATTAAAGATAATGCTAAGCAAGAAGTGAAGCCGATACCCGCTCCAGCCAAGAAAACGGAAGTACAAGTTAAGCCTCAAGAGACAGCAGTGCTCACTCCTAAGGTCAAAGAACCTGAACGCCAAGCGGTCGTTATCCCAGTAGAGACAACTGAAACTGCTGAGCTTATTGTTCCGCCAAAGAAAGATCCAAATGCTCTGCCACCACAACCAAAGGAAGAATGGACCTATCTCAACGAGCTTGAAAATAAGCATGTTGAGGTCGATATTCCCGATATTGTTGCGAGCAGAACACCGATGCAATATCAGTTGCAGTGTGCTTCTTTCCGCCAAGAATCACAGGCGAACGAGATGAAAGCTGTCATCGCTTTCCAAGGTTTAGAGGCGCAAGTGAGACAAGTCGAAGGTACGACTGGCGTATGGTACAAGGTTGCTTTAGGCCCCTTCGAGCGTAAACGTGATGCAGAGCGTAAACGTCATACACTGCAAAAAGCGGGGATTAATGGTTGCCAGATTCTAGCGATTCCTAAATAAGGCTTTAGCCTACTCCTGATAGACTATTAAGAATAAATAGCGGCCAGCGTTTTATCGCTCGTCGCTATTTTTTTATCCGTATAACATGACTTACTTATTGATTCTGCCTACCCATAAAAACTCAGTTTTAAACAACAACTCATTTCAAATTTTCTGATCTACTAAATTTATAACCCATTATTTGTAAACAACAAAATCCTTTATTAAGAAAGATTAATATGCAGTTTAATTGACCTAGATCAAACTTAGGCGTATCTCTTAATTAACAGCAAGACCGCTGTATCTGTGTCAAATCCAACCTCAGGGTGAAGTATTATGAATGCATTAATCGAGATAGAAGCCACCGAATTCAGCCAATTGTTCAAGAGTGGCGACATGCTGGGAATTAGGATGTTTATGGAACATGTGCGCATGCCACTGGATGTTCAAGACAAGATTTATGACGAAATTTCTGCGCTTCAGCAATTAGAACAAAACCAAATTGCCAAGCTCATTGAAACCCACGCCCATTCCCAAATTCATGAACGCCTAGCTTATTAGCCTTCCATTCAATGAAAAATTTAACTATGCCCAACTGCAGCTTCTGGCGGTTCATTCAACAGAAGCTGTCTAACCCACCCACTCTCCATCACACAGAATCAAATTTCAGCCAAAAAATAAGGCCAAACACCTGAGTATTTGACCTTAATGAACTAGCTAGTTTCAGATTTTAACCACAGCCTTAGCTCGGTTTTTCTTCCGTTAAGCCTATGCTATTCATCCAGTAATCGAAATCCACCATATTACCCGGCAATACGACTCGACTATTCTTCTGGCTTAAGCCATCGAGCTGTTTAAAGTATTGCTCACCGAGTTGCATCCGCAGGGCATTGTGACCACCCGGCGCGGCAATAACAGAGGCGAGACGTTCAATCGATTCTGCCGTTGCGCGGGAAATGGTTAAAATTTCCTCAGCCTTACCTTCGGCTTCGTTAATCCGGCGCTGCATCTCACCTTCAGAACGGTTTACCGTTTCAGCTTTAACCCCTTCAGAACGGTTAATTTTACTCTGTTTGTCACCTTCACTCTTAGCCAATAATGCACGGCGCTCACGCTCGGCATTTACTTGCATTTCCATGGCATTTTTAACGGTTTCAGGTGGTGTGATATTTTTTATTTCATAACGATGCACACGTATTCCCCACATGGCACCCGCTTGATCTAAGACTTGCACTACCTTGGCTGAAATCACATCACGCTCTTCAAACGTACGATCAAGATCAAGTGTCCCAATGACAGAGCGCGTCGTCGTTTGCGCCAACTGAATTGCTGCATAACGATAATCGGTAATACCATAGCTGGCCTTCACTGGGTCAGTCACAGAGATATAAATCACCCCATCCACTTCAACGTTTACTTCGTCGCTCGAGAAACATTCCTGCGGTGGTACGTCAATGGTTTCTTCTTTCAAATCATGAATAAAAGCCACTTTATCCACAAAGGGGATCAAAGTATGGAACCCCGCATCTAACGTACTGTGATACTTACCTAAACGCTCAACAATAAAAGCCGATTTAGTGGGTACTAGGCGGATCGATTGAAATAGTTTAATCACAAAAATGGCAAATATCAGGCCCCAAATCGCCATCACAATCAAATCTGTATCTACTGGAATATTCATTATCGCGCTCCTTTGCCAAGATTATTCTGGCCACTCATAGTCTGAGTGACTTGCTCCATGCCTTCGAAGAAACCTTCAAGTTTTGCCATTTCAGCGGGAACAACAGAGACTTGTGCATCATTGAGGATCTTACCAACTTGAGCAATAAACTGTTCTTTTAATAGCATATTCATCGCATCTGTACCGCCATTGACGGCTAATGCTTGCGAGATCATTGCCATACCTTCGGATTTTGCTTTGGCTATGATAGCGATCTCCTGACCTGTACCTTTAGCTTCATTAATCCGTTTCTGTTTTTGACCTTCTGACAGGTTAATGGCCTCTTGGCGCTCACCTTCAGACATATTGATCATCGCGGCTTTTTCGGCATTCGCTAAGGTAATTTCGGCACGTTTACGGCGTTCAGCTTCCATCTGCTTCTCAAGAGTGTGGATCACATGGCGTGAAGGCGTGATATTACGAATTTCATAGCGCAATACCTTGATTCCCCATGGCTCGGAAGCCTTATCTATTTCCCGCACTATTGATTCATTTAAGCTATCACGCTCAGAGAAAGTCTCACTCAAACTCAGCTTACCGATTTCAGATCGCATAGTGGTCTGGGCTAAATTCACCGCTGCTTTACGGTAGTTTTCAATGCCATAACTCGCCAATTTGCCATCCATCACTTTTAGGTAGACCAAGCCGTCCACTTCAAGTTGAGTGTTATCTTTGGAGATACAACTCTGTGGCGGCACATCTAATACTTGCTCACGGGTATCGTGACGGTAGGAGACGCGATCGAAAAAAGGGATCAAAAAATGAAATCCAGGGCTTAATACTGCGCGGAATTTGCCAAGACGCTCAATGACATGCACTTCACGCATCGGCACAATTAACATCAACTTATAAAGAATAAAAAAGATAAATAAAATGACTAAGGTAAATACAAACATAGATTCCATCCTTTAGTTTTTGGAAGCTTCTATTGAAATAGGCTCAACGACTAGAGCGATATTTTCACGACAAATAATTCTGACTTCGGTACCCGCCTCAATAATGCTGCCATCGCCAAGCGCTGGCCATTCACTACCTTGAAACTCCACCCGCCCGGGTATTTGCCCAGGACCTATGGTCTGCTTTACGCGAACAATTTGATTGTATAGTTCGATTGCTTCATCCGTGTTATCCACATGGGAATCACCACCAACGAGCCTCTGAGTGACTTGTCTGAAAGCCAATAACAACACAATGGCAGAGATAAACCACAGGGTCATGCTCTGCACGACACCTTCGACCAGTCCTATGCCTAACGCACCTGCCACGACTAAACAAGCCGCACCCAGCAACACTATTATGCCACCTGGAACCAC
This sequence comes from Shewanella sp. M-Br, assembly GCF_036245925.1. Taxonomy (NCBI): domain Bacteria; kingdom Pseudomonadati; phylum Pseudomonadota; class Gammaproteobacteria; order Alteromonadales; family Shewanellaceae; genus Shewanella; species Shewanella sp. M-Br. Next base: position 67,036 of record NZ_BJBV01000011.1, on the reverse strand, counting down.
TATTTCGGCGAGCATTAACACTAAACCAATCACTGCCCACACTAAAATCGGATTTGAAAACTCCATATTTCCCCCTGAAATGAGAGTGTCCTTTACTGCACTATAACAGCAGAGTTTCGGATAATCGACATAATATGTCAAAATTTACCCTGTCAAAACGCACACTCAATCACCGATGACTTAATCCTCATTCTCCCATATCCGCCCACGAAAGCCGTCAGGTTGTTTTAAAATTAAGCATAATCAATTCAAAAAGATAGCAAGCCCCAATCCACAAACAGTGCAATAACAACAAAAAACATTAAAAATCAATTATCTAAAAATAAAATTCCTCACTAATGATTATGTGATTTTGACAACAACATTCGATAAAAACTTTGAATAAATGTAAATTTTTGCATATATTGCCCCCACTTTTGAGCAAGTCCTTTGACGTACACTCGCGCTAGGTTTGAACTTACCCATCAAACCATGCCATAGGTCAGAGAGCGGATTGAGTAAGACACGAATTAACTTCGACCTATACAACAGGAAATAACAATGAAAAAAACATGCCTATGCCTAGCACTAATGCTTTCTCCTCAAGCATTTGCGGGTGACTTAGTACAGTGGTGGGATTTCAGTGCAACAGCCCTCTATGGCGAAGACTACGATTTAGCGCCATCGGATAAACAAGCCACTATCACCCTAGAAACGGCTGGCGGCTGGAAATACGGTGATTGGTTTGCCTTCCAAGATTTTATCTATTTCAAAGGTAACGATACAGGCATGGAAAGCACTACCTATGGTGAAATTTCGCCACGTTTCAGTGCCAGTAAAATTCTTGGCGAGAAAATCGCCTTTGGCCCAATAACAGACTTGTCTCTAGCGTTAACCTATGAAGAAGGTGAAGGCCCAGTCCACAGCTTACTTTACGGTTTAGGGGTTGACGTAGCAGTACCATACTTCACTTATCTTAACTTTAATACCTATCGCCGCGATGGTATGAGCACTGGTAACAATAGTGACGGCTGGCAGTTCACTCCTGTATTTCGTATCGATATCCCAGTTGGATCTGCCAACATAGTACTCGATGGCTTTATCGACTGGGTATTTGCCACCGACGATAACGGCTACGAGGAGAACTTCCACTTCAACCCACAGCTGAAATACGATCTTGGTAAGAGTCTGTTCGGGGATCATCAAGCCAATAAATTATTGGTGGGTATCGAATATGATTTGTGGACCAACAAATACGGTGTGAAAGGCGTCGATCAAGACACTTACTCTGTGATTGCCCAGTACCACTTCTAATCGGTATAGACACTATTTTGAAGTAACAAAAAAGGTGCCATTGGCACCTTTTTTAGTTTGTTCACTCACTTTGCAGGGGAGTGTCGCTTAGCGTAATAAAAATTAGGCTAACAGTTTTTTCGCTGCAGCAACCACGATAGAAACCGCGCTTACTTCGGTTTTCTTCATTGTGGCTTCATCAGGAATTTCTTGTTGGGTGCGGTTTACAATCACACCAGCAACACAGGCTGCACGCCAGCCTTGAGTGGCACACATAGTGAATAAGGTGGAAGACTCCATCTCATAGTTCAGTACGCCCATATCTTGCCATTCTTTCATTGAACCCGCGAAACGACGCGTTACACGGCCTGTGACAGTGTCATAACGCTCTTGGCCTGGGTAGAAAGTATCAGAAGAAGCTGTTACGCCAATGTGTGGCTCAACACCAGCATCGCGACACGCTGCAACCATAGCAGTGGTACATTCAAAGTTTGCAACCGCTGGATATTCCATAGGTGCAAAATGTAAGCTTGCGCCATCTAAACGCACTGAAGCTTGAGTCACAATCACATCACCCACATTAACATGAGGTTGGATTGCGCCTGTAGTCCCTACACGCAGGAAGGTATTCACACCTAATTGTGCAAGTTCTTCTACTGCGATAGAAGTAGATGGACCACCGATACCAGTTGAACACACTACTACTGGCTTGCCATCGGCATACGCTAAATAGCTTGTATACTCGCGGTGGCTAGCAAGAAACGTCGCATTATCCATTAGTTCGGCAATACGTTTTACACGCTCTGGATCACCAGGAACGATTGCTAAGGTTGCACCATCGAGCATCGCTTTGGTCAAACCTAAATGAAATACATCAGCCATTGTGAAAACCCCTTTCATTTTTGATAATTAAATTCTTATAAAATCGACTTTAACCTAGTATCGAAGCGGTGAAGGTTAACTTGATCACAGAATTATCGGCAAGAAGTAATTGTTTAGTCGTAATGAAATTACCAACTACACCAGCATCTGCTCACAAGATAGCAAATTTGCCCATATTTCGAATGTCAGTCTGATTTATACCAAACAAAGTGTGAACCAGATCCTGAACTCATGCCAGAGTCTGTGGCAACAAATGCCTAAGACACTGATTTAAAATAGATTAAAATAAATCATCCATTAGTATTAATCTAAGTGACCGCTAAAAGTGATCTAAGTCACGTTTAACGACTTGGTATAAGGTTAGGGTTAAGGCGTAACCTGAAGTGTAGTAAATGACGACAAGGAGAATGCCGATGTTTCCAGAGTACAGAGAATTAATTTCCACCCTGAAAACCCAAGATGCTCATTTTCAACGTAAGTTTAATGAGCATAATCAGTTAGACGAGGAAATCAAACAACTGGAAAAACGTGTCGCCAGTGATTTCAATCCCACTGTGAAAGAACTCAAAAGCAGAAAGTTACATTTAAAAGAGGAAATTTATCAGATCCTCAAATCCCACGAGTAATCCCGCTACTACTCTAAAGACAAATAAGGGCGCCTAAGCGCCCTTATTAATGTCACCACAATCGCTTACAGATAGTAATCCTTCAGCGGTGGGAAACCATTAAAGCATACTGCTGAATACGTCGTCGTATAAGCACCTGCGGTTAACCAATACATACGATCGCCAATGGCTAAGTCATTTGGTAAGCCATAGCTATATTGCTCATACATGATATCTGCACTGTCACAGGTTGGGCCGGCAATCACGCATTTATCCAGCTCGCCTTGACGCTCAGTATAAATCGGGAACTTAATCGCCTCGTCCATCGTTTCAATCAAGCCAGAGAATTTACCCACATCGGTAAACACCCAACGCTCTAACGCTGTGTAAGATTTTTTGCTGATCAGTACCACTTCAGACACTAAAATCCCCGCGTTAGAGATCAACGAACGACCTGGTTCCAAAATAATTTGTGGTAAATCATCACCAAAATCTTCCTTCAGGAAGTGAGTGATTTGCTCGGCATAAACACCCAATTGATTGGTTTTATCAATATAGTTAGCAGGGAAACCGCCGCCCATATTGATCATCTTCAGGGTGATATTGTGCTCATCACGCAGACGGTCAAAAATACTTTTCACTTTACCAATAGCGGAATCCCAAGCACCTATGTCACGTTGCTGAGAACCCACATGGAAAGAAATACCGAAAGGTTCTAAGCCTAATTCCTGTGCCAATACTAATAGCTCATAGGCCATTTCGTTTTGGCAGCCGAATTTACGGGATAACGGCCAATCAGCGGTATCTGTACCTTCGGTCAGAATGCGCACATAAATACGTGAACCCGGCGCTTCTTCAGCGATCATTCGCAAATCGGCTTCTGAGTCAGATGCATACATACGCACGCCACGCTCATAAAATGCACGCACATCTTGGCGCTTTTTAATGGTATTACCATAGCTGACTCGATCGGTTGTCACACCGACATTCATGACCATATCTAGCTCATAAATCGAGGCAATATCAAAGTTTGACCCTTTATCTTTTAGTAAAGATAAGATCTCGGCCGCAGGGTTTGCCTTAACTGCATAATAAACGTTGGCGTAAGGAAAACTATTAACCATGTCATCGTATTGTTTCGCTATGATACTGGTATCGATCACAACGAACGGGGTTGCTTTGTCTTTGGCAAACGCTTCAATACGCTTGAATGTGTCCATATCATAATAGTCAGCAACATCAATAGATTGAAATTGGCTCATTGGGCCAGAGTCTCCTTTGGGTCAGATAGATAACAGTAAGTGTGATGTATTAAAAACGTGCGCAGTAAACGATATTTTTTCGCTTTACGCAACGAATTTTTATGCTGAATTAATAACTTTTTATTCTCTATTTCTTTAAGGAACTGAACCATCAGAAAAAGGCGCTATAAAACAAATAATTATGCACACAAACCCTAAGGTAAATTTGTGTGCATTATCAGAATAAAAAGTGAATTATTTACGACGTTATCGGAAGGGAGATGGATAGACTGGCTGGAGCCAAAATATCCATCTAAAAACAGTTATCTTGAAGTAACAATCACACAGTGAAAAGAAGACTAATGGATGCCTTAAAATACGTCCGTTAAATCGAGTCGTTACTGCGGCTGATTGAGTTTTGCGAGAGCTTGGTTCAAGGCTTCACTGGAATCAAAATAGGCAATGTCCAAAATGTTACGCTGCTTGAGCAATATCATAGTGGCCATATCTTTGTTATCAGGTAATAAACGACTGATCTCACCATCCCTATCTAACCCAATCGCAAAAGGTAAATCTTGCATCTGTGGCACAGCCACAAATTTAGCGATCAAAGAAGGCATACCACTGATATCGGCAACATAAACTAAACCCGTTGGCATTTGAGTCGCGCTCAAGGGGGTAAGTGCATCCTTAATCACATCACCGCCTTTCATGCTGCGACTAAAGAGCAGCACTTGAGTCTCATCAGTCACATTAATGGTTTTATCATTTTGGTCGAGAAGTGAAATGGGATTTATCGCATCTCCGGCAATATAACTCGCAGCATACGCCCAGATTGGGGTTAACAGACAAGACAAACATAACAACAGCGTTTTCATAAACACTCGACTCCATTATTGGATAGGCGAACAGCATACCTGACTCCCCCTATCGACTCATTAAACCAACCACGATTACATGATACGCTTCACACATGAAGGGCGAAAAGTATTTGGTGAAATTTCTACGCTATAATCGCACAGTTAATTTTATTACAAGGATATCATAATGATAACACCTGGACTCGATCAAGAATTGCAGCAACTACAAGGCGTTTATCAACTCATCACCGAGTTTCTAGTCACCTACAGCTTTCAACTCGTAGGTGCTTTGCTGATCTTTTTGTTAGGTTTATGGGTAGCCAGTAAAGTATCACGCTTAGTCGCTAAGCAATTCGACAAACACAATATCGATATCACCCTAAGCAATTTTGTCAGCAATCTTATCCGCATTCTGATCATAGTCATGGTCGGGATTATCGCCCTCGGCAAAATCGGCATCAGTATTACCCCTATGGTTGCAGCAATTGGTGCCGCCTCCCTCGGCGCAGGTTTAGCCTTACAAGGTATGCTAGCGAACTATGCCGCAGGCGTGACTATTATCGTCACCCGCCCTTTTGTGGTAGGCAATACTATTGAAATTAAAGGGGAAAGCGGCGTTGTTAAACGTATCCACTTAGGCATGACCATACTGACCAATGAGGAAGGTGAGCAAATCAGCATTCCTAATAAGCATATCGTCGGCGAAATTCTGCACAACTCCTTCAGCAATAAGCTAGTCGAAACCCAGTTCAATCTCAGTTACAACACAGATCCCGAACGAGCCATTAGTGTGATTACTGAGTTATTGAGCAATAATCCCTATGTTTATCAAGAGACCACACCTAATATTGGCATCAATGGTTTTAATGCTAATGGAATTGAAATGGGGGTTCGTTACTGGGTGCCCACACAAAGCTATTTTCAGCATAAATATAAGGTGAACCTCGCTCTTTATAACACCCTTAAGCAGGCGGGAATCGAGATTGCCTGCCCCATTAGGGAGATCCATCTGCAAGATAAATAACGCTAATACCCATGGGATTGGTAGGCTTAGTCGATCAGCCTAGCCCAAATTGTAAACTTGCATTCTTGTAAAAATTTACGTTTACTATACTCCCAAATATCGATAGTGATGGACTACTATGTTGTTGATACTCATAATTATTGCTTTTATTGTACTGTTTATTTTTTTCGCTAAATATCAAAAAAAACAAGTGCAAGCTAAAGCACTTGCCGCAGGTGATCCTACTGCGCTACTCAATCATGGCTTAACACTGATTAACCAAGGCGAAGTCAACTCTGGCCTAGATTATATTCAGCAGGCAGTCGATAAAGGCTTAGCCGTTGCCGCCATTGCTATGGCCGAACTTTATTCCGGTCGATTCCCACAAGTTCCCGCCGATCCCAAAGCATCTAACGATTGGTATAAAAAAGCCGCGGAAATAGAGCCTCAATATTTACCCATGCTCACACTACCTAATTTGCTCTCTTCTGAGTCGCAAACACTCGATGAGTTAATCGCACAGGCAGAACAGCTCAAACCTAATGCCGAAGCGGGGCAAGCCGAGTTTCAATATGAGCTTGCTTACTTGTATCTAAGCCAGCCCTTTCTCGATCCCGATGCTAGCCAAGCAATTTACTGGTTCGAAAAAGCCGCCGCACAAGAAAACCAAAGAGCCTATTACCATTTAGCCACACTCTACTGGCATGATGAGCGCGTCACTTCGGACTATATCAAAGCACGGGAATACTTTGAGAAATCCGCCGCCGCTGGTGATGAATTAGCAAAAGATGATCTAGGACATATGCTTGCTGCTGGCCAAGGTGGACCTAAAGATTTAGCGCGTGCAGAGGCATTACTTAGCGAGCGCGCCGCAGACGATGATTTCCGCCAGTATTATCTTGGTAAACGTTTCCTCTACGGTGAAGATTTGGCTGTCGACTATGACAAGGCGCGCCATTGGTTAAGCCAATCTGTCGCTAGAGGTAATGACTTCGCTAAGATTGAATTTGCTCATCTTTTACTGAAAGCGCCACAAAATGAGAGTGATTACCAACAGGCTAAAATTGACTTTGAAGAATTCGCACTTAAGTGGAATGAAGACGCACTGCTAGGCTTAGGCAAGATTTATGAGCAAGGTTTAGGCGTGAGTCGCCAACCGATTAAAGCGTTAATGTATTACCAGCTCGCGGCCATGAGCAATAGAGCCGATCATCTAAAAGAATTAGCCAGATTCAGTCAGCAACTAGGTACCTTAGAGATAAGAGAGGCTGAGCGTCTACGTGACAGTTTCTTGCATCAGCATCCAATCCCCGCTGAGCAACAACAATATTTTTATTTCTATAAGGCTGAATCATTTTTAAGTGATGAAAAACCCACTCAAGAGGCTCTACAAGCGGCAGAAGCTTGGTACGTCAAATCGGCAGAGCTAGGTCATGAAATTGCTATGCGGGAACTGGTCAATATTTACGGCGCAGAACAATTAAATAAACCTATACAAATGTTTATTTGGTCTAGTTTATTGCTACGTCATTTTGGTAAATACGGGATGAATAGCGCTCAACGACTCCATCAAAACACCGCAAAATCATGTTTAACCGAATCCGAACTTGCCTACGCCGAAACTCAAATTGAGGCTATTGAAACCCAATTAACGCCCTATCTTGAGTCGGATAGGTAAGTTTCCTAGCAGCGAATGAGCCCCAGAAAAGGTTTGGTCAGATTTAACAGACCAAACCGTTTGGTTACAAAATAGAGTGAATTTTTAATTACTTAAAAAGCACAGTGGATGTATAAGCACTACAATCAATTATTGACCAAACCTGCGCAGCTACACGACTCAAAAATAAAACCTAGTCGAATTAACTGTCCAGCCCGATAATTAAAACTGACCATTTTAATAGGCAAGATGTATGAGGCTGATACTGATCATTGTCATTTCATGCTTATTTCTGCCCCAAGCAAGGGCAGAAACCTCTGCCGTTGTCTGGCAAGCACACTGCCGCGATAGGCATCCTGTTATTTATGTCGAAAATGGTGAGTGCAAAGGCCCAGGTGCAGCTGTCATCAATGAAGTCATCGCCCGCCTAGGTCACAAGATAAATTGGAGTAATGTGCCTTGGGCACGCACAATTAAAGTGGCAGAAATGGGACAAGTCGACCTAATCCCTGTCCATTCGATGACACCAGAGCGCAACGATTTTCTAGACCCTATGCTACTGGGATACGACAAGCGCTACGTCTATTACTTTGCCCTTGCGAATAGACAACTTGAAGTCAAACATTTCGATGAACTAAAACCTCATATCATTGGCGCACTTAGAGGCGCTTTTTACTGTCCGCAGTTCAATGACAATCAAAACCAACTAAAAGTGTCTTTTGTTAATGATAACGGTCAGTTAATCAATATGTTGAAGGCTGAGCGTATCGATTTAGCCATCACCTCCGAACAGCATGAGATGCAATTTTTTGCTAAAGATCCCCAGCTTAAGCAGATGGCATACGTAGATATCAGCAAAAATGGCCGCTATTTCAGTATTCCGCTCATGTCGCCGCAGCATCAATATGCCAAGCAAGTTCACCAGATAGTCGACGACATGCGTACCTCAGGTGAAATTACTCAACTATTTAAATCCTACGGCGTCGAGCCTCCACTTAATCTCACTGAATCGCCCTTAGCGACTCACTAATCTGAATGCTGATAACCCAAAACTAACTTGGAATTAATTCGATCGAGCGGCTAAATGCCGTAACAAGGTCGCCAATGTTGGCGCAACTGCCTGATGGGAGGGATAACACAAACCAATACGACGGAACATTCTCGGACCATCAAATTTCACTTGCTTGAGCCTAGGCTCATCTTCAATCAAACCATCGGGTAAAAAACTCACGCCAAATCCGGCTAACACTAGCGACATCACTAGAGATTTTGACTCAGCCTTAGCGACCAAATTAAGCGACATATTGCTGCACGCCAATAAACCTATCGTTTGCTGATGGGCTTCACAGGGTGGGCACTCAATAAAGTCAAAGCCATTGAGCTGCTCGGGGCGTAGGTTATCTACTTGGGCGAGGGTATGATCCTTGGGGACGCAGAGCACATAATCCTCCTCCCACAGCGGAAAAAATACCTCATCTTCATGGCGCAAGCTGTCGATGCTTAAACGGCAATCTGCAGGGCTTTGATAGTCCACCAGTTCAAGATCTAGCTTATCAATGGCTTGATTCACCTGTTGTAAAAATCCTGCCAAACGCCGCTGGCTTAAATCTGGCATCACAGCCAAACGTAGCTTTTGCCGGCTTGCCTTCGCCATAAACAAGCTTGGTAACTTACTCGCCTCCTCGACTAATTTAACCGCCAAAGGGTATAGATAGTGCGCGCTGTCCAAGGGTTTAACGCCTTTTTTGCTGCGCTCAAATAACTGACCACCAAGCTCTTCTTCGAGTTGCTTTAACCCAGCAGACAGTGAAGGCTGGCTCACAAAGCAACGGTTAGCCGCCGAGGTAATATTGTTCTCTTCAAAAATTGCGATAAAGAAACGCAGCAAACGCAAATCGACCATTTAATCTTCTCCGACAACCGACGAGTTCAGCACAAATTTCAACAATAGTGCCATAGGCTGAGCCTATCATATCCAGCTGGAATAAGTATTTTTCGACTGAAAATCCCCAGCCTATACTGGTCAACAAGTTCAAGACGCCGAACAACAGTTTGTTTACGGCTTACATTGGCTCCAATTAATAGGAAATACTAATGAATCAAGTTACTAAATCACTGGTTGTCATCACAGGCGCTTCATCGGGTATTGGCGCCGCTATGGCTAAAAGCTTTAGCGCTGCAGGCCATCCGCTGCTATTACTGGCACGCCGAGTTGAAGCAATGCAAGCGCTTGAATTACCAAACAGCCTTTCTATCAGCGTCGATGTCACCGACGGCGCAGCTATTAAAACAGCCATAACCCAAGCAGAAGCGCAATTTGGCCCGGTCGGCTGTCTTATCAATAACGCGGGAATCATGCTACTGGGCCAAATCGATGTGCAAGATCCCAAGGAATGGAGCCGCATGCTCAATATCAATGTGATGGGCGTGCTTAATGGTATTCATGCGGTATTAGCCGACATGAAAGCTCGCAAAACTGGCACTATCATTAATGTCAGCTCTGTGGCGGGGCGTAAAACCTTTCCAAACCACGCCGCTTACTGCGCCACTAAATTTGCCGTGCACGCCTTAACAGAAAACATTCGTGAAGAAGTCGCCATGGATGACGTACGCCTTATCACTATCGCCCCCGGCGCAGTAGAAACCGAGTTGTTGAGCCATACCACCAGCGATGACATTAAAGCGGGTTACCATGACTGGAAAGAAGAAATGGGCGGCGTTATCGCCCCTGAAAACGTCGCCGCTGCTGCACTGTTTGCATGGCAACAACCGCAAAATGTGTGCGTACGCGAAATCGTTCTAGCACCAACTCGCCAGCAACCTTAATCCGTTCTGAGTCTACTTTTATCTAAGTTATCTTGCTTCGAAAGACAACCAAACCTATCCCCAAAATCAATAATGCCAGAGTCAACTCTGGCATTATTTACTTCCCAATAATGCCTGCCAAACAGCTGCTAAGTTTCAACATCACTACTTTAGTGAGTGCATATTTTACAAAGTGTTAGCTTAATCACAGTCCATTTTTTGTGCTTTAGGCGCAAAACTCGAAACTCAAAGTTATCAGAGCTAATTTAGCACGTAGACTAGTTGATTGTTTTTAAATAAGAAAAAAATAATCATACCGCTCTATAACATCATCAATTAGATTTTTATCAATGAACTTTTTATCAATTAGATTTTTTTAATGAAAGTGATATACCTCAAATTTACACACCGTAGGATTTGATAAATTAATTTACAAAGTGGAATCAATAAAAACACTTAACCAACAAATAAATGTAAATGATCACAAAAAGTAAGGAATGAGATGATGAAAACGTCAACTAAGATAGCAATTGCCATGGCAGTGATCGGCAGCTTGAGTATTAATGCGTATGCCGCAGAGGGAGGTAATCCAAAGAAAGGTAAACATTTGTACAAAAAAGAATGCAAAGCCTGCCATAGCCAAGGCGGTGAAGGTGGTGAACTCACGCCAATGGCCAAAACGATGAGCCAGTGGGATCGCTTCTTTGATAAAGATAAGCACAAATTCAAACCAGAGGTATTCAATGGCCTCTCGGAGCAAGACCTCAAGGATATACAGCAATTTTTGTATGACCACGCCGCCGACTCGGACCAACCCCAAACCTGCGGTTGATCTCTGCCAACGTTATGGCCTAAGACAATGGTAGAGAGCCCCCTGCAACTGCTCACTAAAACATTGAATTAAAAATTAAAAACCCAATTCGAGAAAAATGGGGAACACACCTCAGGGACTCCTATTGGGTAAATTTGGCGAAATGCACTTAGCGCAATCATGCCAACAGAACAACTCTGGGAGAAACCTTATGCGTACTCTTATCTCAATCCTCGTTGCCAATGCCTTGTTTATGTCAGGCCAATCTTTTGCTACACCTAATGATGTGCAACAGGAAAATCAAAAAATTACCGAGTTAAAACAGAAGCTTGCCGATATTACCGAGCAATTGGATGATCTCAATAATCGCGTCGACAAAACCGAGCGGCACACATCGTTAGACCGCCTTGAAATTACAGGTGATTTCCGCACTAAAGCTCATTCACTACATTACCGCGATGTTGTCTGGAATCCTGCCATCAAAGTCAATTTCAACGACTTTGGTGCCAAAGCCATGTCCGGCGCTTTCGGTATGCCCAACGATCTCAACTCCCCACTAGGGAAAATGATGCAAGCTAATCCAGACCTTGCTGCAGCCTTCCAAAATGGCATGTTACAGGGCGTGATGCCCTATGTGCTCGCGCCCAAAAGTGTACAGGACATAGATAACGATATTTTTTACACCACTCGCCTGCGGTTAAATCTGAAAGCTAAGGTATGGGATAACGTCAGTTTTGCTGGCCGCCTCAGTATGTATAAAAACTGGGGTGATTCTACCGGAGTTCAAGTATTTGATTCTTGGCGGTCTTTCACTATGGATGGTACCAGTAGCGGCAATACCAGTGGTGACTGGTTGCGGGTTGAACGCGCCTATTTCGATTGGAAAAACATTAATGGATCAGAGTTTTATCTTTCCATAGGTCGTCGCCCTTCCACCTATGGTCCACCCAGTCACTACCGCGAGAATGAAATGCGTGGCGGCACACCTTCAGGACATTTAGTCAACTTCAACTTCGATGGCGCCACCTTAGGCTACAACCTAGGCGAAATCACAGGTATCGAAGGCCAAGTCGTCCGTTTCTGTTACGGCCAAGGCTTTGAATCACAATGGGGAAATGGCGAGATGTTTGGTGATATTGTCACCAAGGATACTCACCTTGGTGGCTTTAATATCGATGCGATCAACGATGGCACCAACTTCCTCCAGTTCACCCTGTTTGGCGCCAAAGACGTGAACGACGGCTTTAAAGGCACCATGGCCTTCCCTACCCAACTGGCAGGGATTTTTGCCCCCACCATGTACCAAGATATGCAAAAGTTCGACAACTTTAACTTTGTCACCCGAGTGCAACCTAGCGGCGTAATTGGTGATATGTACCTCGGCGGTATTGGCTTTGCGCGTGAAGAAGCTAACGATATCAAATGGTTTGCCTCACTAGGCTGGACACGCGCCGAGCCTAATGGCAATGCTGGCATGTTTGGCGGCATGTTATCCGATGCCATATTTGAAGCCGAGCTAAACAGCACCGGCACTGAGATTATTATGGTGCCTAAAACCAGTGACGATACCGAAACCAAAGACGGTTATGGTATTTATGTCGGCGTACAAATTCCAGCTCCATACGGCAAATTGGGTCTGGAATATAACTATGGCTCCGAATATTGGACGCCTTTTACCCAGGCACAGGATGACCCTATTGGTAGTAAGTTAGCTACCCGAGGACATGTAGCAGAAGCCTATTACATCTTTGATATTAACCCCAAAATGTTTATCAAACTTGCTGGCCTCTATTACGACTACGAGTACACAGGCAGCGGTACACCTGTGGGTGCTCCACAAAAAATCGACGATGTGCTAGCTGGCTCTGCTTATTCCATGTTGCCAGTGGTTGATACCGCGTTTGATGTCAACGCCTCACTCACCATCAACTTCTAATCCGTCATTGATAACAACGATCAGCCCTCGGTTACATCGAGGGCGGGAGTACAAAATGAATAAGCTCATCCTCATTGCCTTAGCGGGCATGACATTAAATGCCTACGCCGCTAATCCCCATAAAGAGGCACTTAAAGGCCCGTTTACCACAGGCTCACAGGTGACCACACAATGTTTAGTCTGCCATGAAAATCAAGCGACTGACGTGATGAAAACCTCCCATTGGACTTGGGAGTTAGAACAAAAACTTCCCGATAGGACAGTCGTAAGAGGTAAGAAAAACAGCATTAATAACTTCTGCGTTGCCATTTCCAGCAATGAACCCCGCTGTACCAGTTGTCACGCGGGTTATGGTTGGAAAGACAGTAACTTTGACTTTAAAGATAAAACCAAAGTCGACTGCCTAGTTTGTCACGACACTACAGGAACTTATGTTAAAGATCCCGCTGGCGCAGGTGAACCTATGGCAAAGCTCGATCTGACTAAAATAGCTCAAAACGTTGGCGAACCTGTACGGGATAACTGCGGTAGTTGCCACTTCTATGGTGGCGGTGGTGACGCGGTAAAACATGGGGACTTAGACTCATCCATGTCTTATCCAGACAAAGCGACGGATGTGCATATGGATAGCGACGGTAATGACTTTCAATGTCAGAACTGCCACACCACTGAGAAACACATGATCTCAGGTAATGCTATGGGGGTTTCACCCGGTGGTGTCGACCATATTGGCTGTGAAAACTGCCACGAATCAGCGCCGCACGCGAACAAAAAACTCAATACTCATACAGCGGCAGTTGCCTGTCAAACCTGTCATATTCCGTATTTTGCTAAAAACGAACCGACAAAAATGCGCTGGGACTGGTCAACGGCTGGAGATGATAAAAAAGAAGCACTCGACCAATACGGTAAGCATACCTACCAAAAGAAAAAAGGAGATTTTGTTTGGGAAAAAATGGTCAAGCCCCAATACGCTTGGTACAACGGCACAGCCAATGCTTATATGGCTGGTGATAAAATGGATCCGAGTACAGTCACTAAATTGACCTATCCCATTGGCGACATAAATGATGTCAAAGCAAAAATCTATCCTTTCAAGGTGCACACGGGTAAACAGATTTACGATAAAAAACTCAATATTTTTATCACACCGAAAACCTATGGCAAAGGGGGATTCTGGAGCGAGTTTGATTGGAACTTAGCGGCAAAACTAGGAATGGAAGCGAACACGACTATGCTTGAGAAAGGTATCAAATACAGTGGTGAATATGACTTTGCAGCCACTGAAATGTGGTGGCGGATAAACCATATGGTGTCACCAAAGGAGCAAGCATTAAATTGTAACGACTGCCATAACAAAGGCACAAGACTCGATTGGCAAGCCCTAGGTTATCAAGGTGACCCGATGAAAAGTAAACAAGGGCCAAAACACAAACAGCCTTGATTAAATCGTTCACTGATTTGAGCATCACAGATATCTTACTTTTAGTAAGGCATCGAAGTGAACACAGCTGATTAACCAAATCGAGTTCCCAGTAATACCCTTTGAGATCTTAGTTTTTACTAAGATCTCTTTTTTTATTATCTTGTTACTCTCACCCAAAAAGACAATTAGACTCAGCCATTCTTCGGCCTTGCCCCAGTTTGTCTCATTGAGTGACTCAATACGGTAGTTTGACTCTGTTTACCCCCCAAATCATCTGATTTTTATGGCATTTATTTTGCGTAGTCATAGCGTGTTCAATTACGGCAATCAGTATGACCTCGGGCAAAATTTCCCAAACAGTATCTAATCCTTCATTCAACCGTTTACTCGGTGAAACCAGTGGCGCTTTTGCCGACTTAGGCACTTTTTTACCTTTAGTGCTAGGGCTAATTGCCCTCAATCAATTTTCGCCCCAAGGGATATTTTTGGGGTTTGGTCTATTCGCTATTCTCAGCGCGCTGTTTTACCGTCGCCCGATTCCGGTACAACCGATGAAAGTCATCGCTGCACTGGTGATCGCTCAGGGCTTAACCCCAGGCATGTTGCAGGCAAGCGCCATGTTAATGGGCATTATCCTGTTAATTCTCGCCTTTAGCGGCGCCATCACTTGGTTAGCCAAACAGTTATCACAAGCTGTGAGTGTTGGCATTCAACTCGCCATAGGTCTGCAACTGATGTGGATGGGCACTAAGATGATGAGTGAATTTTGGCTGGTTGGCGTGGGGGCATTTGTACTGTTATTTATCAGTAAATTTTTGCCGCTGCGCTACCTTGCCATGCCCTTAGTCATAGCAGCGGGGATGATTTGGCAAGCAAGTACACAAACTAATTTAGCCACTAACTTTGATATTCAAGCAATGACAGCGCCATTTCAATTAGCGTGGCCGACATCAGTTGAATGGACCTCTGCCGCCGTTTTGTTGGTTTTGCCACAACTGGCTCTCACCTTAACCAATGCAGTGATTGCTACATCTGTAATGGCGCAGGAGAAATTCCCTGAAGATGCCGCCAAACTCACGCCCAAAAACTTCGCCATTAGCTCAGGTCTTGCCAACTTATTGCTCGCGCCCTTTGGTGCCTCGGCCATGTGCCACGGTGCGGGCGGACTCGCGGTGCAATACCATTTTGGCGCCCGCACTTATCTGGCGCCGTTAATTTTTGGCAGTACGTGCTTAATGATAGCCCTGTGCTGGGGTACTAATATCGCTTGGCTATTAAGCCTTATTCCTATGGCAATCCTCGGCAGTTTACTGACCACTGCGGGGCTACAATTAGCATGGTCGAAACGCTTAATCGATGGTAAGCCCTTCTGTATCTTTGTGATTTTATCAACCGCTGTGACTTGCCTCGCTATCAACGCCGCTGCGGGACTTGCCGTGGGGATAATTCTGGAGCAAGGTCGCCGCACTTGGGCCATGCTGGCCATGCGTTAATCACTTCCGACTTGCTGTAATAAGGGTTCCCAAAAACAAAAAGCGCGTTATACAACGCGCTTTTTGTTAACCATTCAAACCTCTTCTAACAAAGCTACAGCAGGCTAAAATGTTCTTGCAGGATTGGTCGGTGTGTCCTTTTGCGCCAGCGCCCATTTAGCAATGGCATCTTTACGCATAAAGCCTACGTTAGTGTGACCTTTAGCGTACTGAATAAACTTATCTAAAGCGGTCACAAGTCCAGGAGCGCCACCAATACGGTCGTGCACACTGATCGACATCATCCGTCGCTGCGTCGAACCTTCTTGATAGAGCATATCGAACTCATCCTTTAGTTCCTGTAAAAAGGCCGCGGCCGTCATAGCTGTGTTGCCACCAAAACGTCCGATATCATTGTTACGTAAAGTGTAAGGCACAACCGCAAAAGGCTTATTTCCTACAGGGATAATTGAAGGCTCGTCCCGCGATAGGTCATCGATATGATAAATAAAACCTAAGTCCTGCAAAATATTGAGGGTTTGAGTGCTGTGGCGCATCCAAAAGGCATTAAAACCTAAGGGGCGCTGACCTGTGATCCTTTGCAGCGTCTCAATACTCGCCACATAGGAGGCGCGTTCCTCTGCTGGCGACATGCTGTATTGTGGCGTCCACGTTTGTCCGTGACCCGAAATCTCATGCCCCTCATCTGCAACTTGTTTGGCAAGTTGAGGATGTAGCTCGGCGGCGCGCCCAACCATGTGAGAAGTCACCTTGATATTGTGCTTACGCCACAAGCGCAGCAGCCTTGGAATGCCTTCGTTCATACCGTAATCGTACCAAGTCGGGGTGATGGTATCTGGGTAGCCCTTTTCCATCGGCGGAAACGGCCCTTCGGCATTTTTATCTTGAGCACCTGCTTCAAACTGCATTGAGATTGAAATCACTAACTGCTCACCACTTGGCCAAAATATTTTGTTCATCCCACTGCCACCTGAACTTTTGGAGTCATTTTCTAAGGTATCTAATGATGGTAAACCAATAGCAAGCGCCGTTTGGCTTAGGCCGAACCCAGCAGCGATGGCGCCACCTGCCATTAAAAATCGTCGACGTTGATTCATGATTGAGTCCCTGCAGCTAATTGAGAAAATAGCGTTTGATAATCTTCGAGGTGCCAGTTATCTGTGATGAAACCATCCCGTACTCGATACATGTCAACAGCACGAAAATCGATTTTCTGCCCTTGGCCTTTTTGCTCACCAAAGACACCAGTAAAGCGGCCATTAAAACGCAGACGTACCACTGCACGATCGCCAACTATTAGCAAATGCTCAACTGAAACAGAGAGATCGGGGACCGCCGCCCTAAATGCCTTTGAGGCTTCGAGTGACCCCGTGATTCCCTGTGCGCGGCCAGCGGGCAGAGTACGGTCGATAAAACCAGTCGCCAATGCGCCGTGGGCAAAACTTGCATCGCCCGTGTGCCAAAAACTGGCATATAACAAAGTGGCGCGGGCGATAGCTTGTGCCTGCGGTGATTCATCAGAAATCGTTTCCATTGCCGCTACTTTTGGCACTAACGCCGCTCGCACTTTAGCACTATCCTGTGTTGTTGCCCCTTGAGCGGCTAACGCATCCATGCTCAGACTTGCTAAGCTAAAACCCACAATAGCGATACCTATAAAGCCTGAAAACCATAGACTTAAGCTGAGCCAAGCGGGTAAGCGTTGAACATACAAAGTGTTAACCCGATCCATTATGCCACCTCATCGTCAGCGGATCGGATGACGGCTCTCAATGCTTCGTTGTGTGTAGGATAATCGGTATAACCCGCCGCACTACCGCCAAACAAGGGCCCTTTGTCGAATGCAGATAAAGGCAATTGATGCATTAAACGGTAAGGCAAATCAGGATTCGCAATAAAAGGTCGACCGAAGGCAACTAAGTCAGCATAACCGTTATCAATCACTTCATTGGCACGCGCCACATCATAGCGACCCGCAACAATAATGCTGCCCTTAAAGACTTTGCGCAACTCGACTCTAAAGGACTCTGGCACCTGCGGCGCATCATCCCAATCCGCCTCTGAAAGATGTAAATATGCCACGCCCAATGCCGATAAATGCTTAGCCGCTAACAGAATAGTGTCTACAATTTCAGGACACGCCATATCTTTAAACGTCACGTAAGGGGCGAGGCGAACCCCGACTTTATCGGCACCAATTTTCGCACTCACGGCTTGGACAATTTCGAGTAAAAAACGAATGCGATTTTCCTGAGAACCGCCGTAGGCATCAGTTCTGTGGTTTGAATTGGTGCGTAAAAACTGGTCAATCAGATAACCATTGCCGCCGTGAATTTCGATGCCATCAAAACCTGCCGCAACCGCATTCACTCCCGCCTGTGCAAAATCGGCCACAACGCGGTCGATATCGGCTTGCACCATAGCCCTAGGTTCTGAGCAATCCACCATTTGCCCTTCAGGATGCGCTTCATCCACAATCCATACTTTAGTGCCAACGGGCGCAATAGCTGATGGCGCAATCGGGGCATTACCCTGCTGAAAAATCGGGTGCGATACACGGCCAACATGCCAAATTTGATTGAAGATTTTACCACCAGCCTGATGCACTGCCGCTGTGACTTTTTTCCAGCCCTCAATTTGCTCAGCGGTATACACGCCCGGCGTAAATGAATAACCTTGGCTGTCATCGGAGATTTGTGTCGCTTCTGTGATGATTAACCCCGCCGAGGCGCGCTGGGCATAATATTGCGCCATCAGATCATTCGGAATATTGCCTGGCTGCGTAGTACGCGCCCGAGTCATAGGGGCCATCACAATGCGATTGTTTAATGCCAGTGACGCTAATTTATAAGACATGAATAGACTCATACACACTCCGAACCAGAAATTAAGATGAAACATCAGTGGTGCAATTGTGCATTAGTTAATCTATATTGATAATCAGGCTATTATTAAAATCATTTTCAAAAATAATTTGATATGTATCATTTAAACGATCTGCAATTAGCGCTGCGTATCGCAGCCTTAGAGAGTCTCTCGGCAGCCAGTAAAGAAATAGGCATGACGCCGGCAGCGGCAAGTGCCGCGCTGCAAAGATTAGAGAAAAAGCTAGGATGTCAGCTATTTGCTCGCTCGACGCGGCGCTTACAGCTCACAGAAGAAGGGCGGATCTTTCTCGATTCGGCGAAACCCGCACTGGCGATTCTCGAAACTGCCAGCGCCAATTTAGCAGAACACAGGGGTGAGCTTAAGGGCGAAGTACGCCTCGCGTTACCTTCGGATATTGGTCGCAGCCAGATCCGTGCTTGGCTCGATGAATTGATGGACAGCGCCCCAGAACTGACAGTGCAGCTGTATTTTGGCGATCATATGACAGACTTAATCGACCAAAATATCCATTTGGCTTTGCGCTATGGTCAGCTTGACGACTCAAACCTTAAAAGGCGTCAGCTCGCCATGACCCCAAGGGTACTGGTCGCCTCACCCGCTTATCTGGCACAACACGGCACACCAAGCACGCTAAATGAACTTAGCCAACACGCAGTACTGATCTTAAATCGCGGCGGTGAGCCGTGGCAGAAATGGAAGTTAAGTCATAACGGCGCACCCGTTGAAATCGAAGTCAGGGGCCAACGTTTCTGTAACGATGGCGCAGTGATCCGCGACTGGGCACTCTCAGGTCGTGGAATTGCCTATAAGAGTTGGCTCGATGTGGCGCAAGATGTGACCGAAGGCAGACTCCACTTAGTGCTAGCCGATAAAATAGCCCCGCCGATCCCACTGCAATTGGTATACCTACAAACCGATTATCCCAGCCATAAGATCCGTCGCACCATAGAGTTTTTAGTAGAAAAGCTTGGTCAGTTCGCCCAAAACTATCCACTGCCCTAAATTGCAAACGTCCAAAGTATCCGAATAGAAAACCACGATAAACAAGTGGTCATGTGAAGAAAATAACCACCATCAAGTCGTTGCTAGATGATAGAAAACTAAAAGTAAATATGCCTTATAGGTTTAATGTCGTTGAGATGATGTAGTACCTGTGTCAACCAAAATGTAAGGCCAGAACACTCGAAATCAACGTCACTAATAATGCAAACGTAATGATAAAGCTAAAACGATATCAAGCAATTACCACCAAAGTTGTATAAAAACCACTACCCTGTCAAAACAAATTCCTATAGCATCATTCACACCAATTAACATCGTCGTAGCAGCCAAGTCGAACAAGTGATTTATGTCTCGCAAACAACGCTACACATTAATACTCAGACGTTAAGTGAAAGCATTAATTCGAATATGGATAAGAAAGCGAAGAAAATATTATTCTCCACCTACTGGAAAAATGGATGGATAGACTCAAAAGATAGACTTTTATCTGATGGAGATTTTGAGTACGCAAAGTCACAAGGATTGATGTTTGATCCGATTTCGATTTCTCATGATGACTGCATAGATACCATTGCAAAAGTAGTAAAAACAATATCCAGAGCACAAATTGCTAAAGGTTTTTTAAGTAGCCTGACAACTCGCCGCTTAGACTTAAGATCTTCTTTATCATCCTATTCAATTGCCAAAAATATCCCAGAGCATAAATATACACCCGTTATATCCGGCACTTCATATTCCGACGGAAAACCAACTTCACACTCCTACACCTGCGGTGTATGCCGAGACAGCAAATACGGGATAAGGGGCAGTCACAACTATAACAACACAGATATAAACGTATTGAATTTCGAGCGTATCAAATGGGGTGGTGTCCGTCATGGCGATATTTTATATACATATTTTGACTTAAACCAATTTATAAATACGGATATCCCTGACCCAACTGATGAAGACTTAAATTGTTTCAAAGAAATATTAAGCACTATCGAAAGTTCGGAACCTACTGATTATCCCAGTGCCCTTGAAAAAAGATTGGCTAAGGTCGTAAAGTCCAGTAAAGCAGAAAGGCAGGTATTAATAGAAATTTTAGCCAGTATTGGAGTGTTACGACCAAGGAACTACGATCGCCCTTCTAAAGGCAAAAATGACTGGGTGTTCGCTGAGTATTGGCGAGGTGAAGATAAATACTGCCATAAAACTGTCGATGAATATTTTGGTAAATATCTACAGTTATGAATGAAGTGGATCAGAGATCAAGCGAAGGCTTTTCCATCCCAAAACTAACCGCAAATAAGGCGCGGGAATGACTCGCTGTATCACAAAAGGTGCGTAATGCGTTTAGAATTAACTCTCAAGAACATGTTGGATAAAATTGAATCTTTAGATTGGAAGTGGGATGTATATATACCTTCTAATAAAGAAATTAATGACTCGATATTATGTCTTGTACTTGACGATGACACTGAAGAAGATCGTGGTAGTGATGATGAACCAATTTACCCAACATCTATTGGTTATAAAAGCTTCTTAAGTGTGTCAGATTTGCAAAGTATTAAGAGTAATTTGCTGCAACAAAATTCTGAAGCTAGGCTAAATGAATTAATTAGTGCAGCAAAATATTATTATGAAAATGATGCTTTTATTAATATTAACCGCTAACCAATAAAAGCTGTCGGATGCTCCGCTAATGCGCACATTAAGGGTTACTCATAAGTGTATAACCCTATCCCTTGGGAAGCACGACTGTCACCACACAGCCCTGTTGCCAAGGCAGTAAAGCTTGCGTGGATTGCTGACAGTTTTCGATTTGAATGCTGCCGTGATGGCGGGTGACCACATCCTTACAGATGGCTAAGCCAAGCCCTAATCCCGCATCTTTGGTTGAGGCAAAAGATGCCATCAACTCACTCGCCTGCCCCTGTAGCCCTTCGCCATTATCAATAACTAACACTTTGATTTCATTTGGATGATAATAGATATCGATCCATAATTGACGCACACGATTATCGCCGCAGGTTTCTAACGCATCTAAGCTATTTTTTACTAAATTGACCCACATTTGGCTTAAACCAACGCTATCGCCCATCAGTTCAAAGGGCTCACCCTGCACTCGCACATTCACTTGCACATTGGCGCGGTCTAGCTCGCGCCGCAACAGAGCTAAAGCTTCTTTCACCACTGGCACTATATCTAAAGGTTCGGCCTTGGCCTGACGCCGCTTGAGTAAACCGCGAATACGATGCACAACCGCTCCAGCGCGAATCGACTGCGCATTAATTTTACCGAGTACATCATAGAGTTCCGGATTATCTTGCCCAAGCCTTTCCAATTGCAGCATGGCGCCTTCGCTGTATTGGGTAATCGCCGCTATGGGTTGATTGAGTTCGTGCGCAAGACCCGCGCCAATTTCCCCCAGAATTGCCGCACTTTGCAGCCGCTCAAGCTGCAATGCCTTGTCCTTTAATTGGCGCTCAGTGCTGACTAAAAACTCACTTTTCTGGCGAAATTTATATTCAAGCCACAGGTGATAAATGGTGGAAATAATGAAAATTAACAACAGTGCGCCGCCCCACTCTTTATTTTTTGCCATCCATTTATATACGGTTTGATAGAGTGGCGGCGATGCACCTTGCAGTTGCAACTCCTTAAATAACTCAATCACTTTCAACTGACTCACGGGTGCAGTCCAGCCCAAGGTATCGGCGGTAATTGCTGCAATATGATCGGCGGGTAAATCGAATAAGGCACGGGTAATCGCCATCGTCAACTTAGGAGAAACCGTATCCGCCGCAGCGAATGACCAGTTTGGGTATAACTGAGTGCTCACCTCGCAATCATATCCTGCAGGCGTGGCAGGATGGATAACCCGATAATCACCCTGATTAACAAGACCCGTTGCGATCATTTCCTCTAAGGTACAAAAAGGCGCTATTGCGGCGTCGGCACTGCCGTCTCTGACTTGATAGATAAGCGGTTCTAACGGGAAACCGAGGAAGCGCACTTGCCCAAAAAACTGTTCGGGTAAAAACCCCATTTTATGCAGTAACCCCATGGCCGCTTGATACCCTCCCAAAGCCTGCGGATCACTGGCGACCACATTGCGCCCGCGCAAATCCTGCAAGGTACGGATAGGGCTGTCGGCGCGGACAATAATGGTCGCGCCTATGGTAAAAGTGCTGCCTTGATGCTTACGGCTCTTCATTGTCGCAAGCCAAGACAGCGGGAAATTGTTACTTAGATGTAGATATTGCCCAGGGTTAGTGACGATAAACTGCAAATCATGCTCAAGTAACTGACTACGCATGCCATTAAAATCCACAGGCACGACTTCAAAATGACTATTAGGCACTTGCTCACTGAGGTAATCCATCATGGGTTGCCAACGCTGCTTGGCCTGTAACACGCCATGATTTGCCAGCACTCCGACTCTAAAATGGTTCAATTCTGTCGCTTCGTTGGCATAGGACGGATTAAGCCCAATAACACTCAGCAAGAATCCCATCAATATCGCTTTACACCAAGAGTCAATCGTCATCGCCTCTATTACCCACTCTTATATGCCATTGTCATGGAACGACTTTAGCTCGCAGATAAAAATCAAGCTGTGAAATGCCGCCAAACTCTGGTTTATGCCCAGAGGGAATCGGCTAATTTAGTGATGTATCTCCCAAGACCTAGGCTTAAAATTGAGCCCACTCTGCACCCAGCTTAAGCTGATAGCATGCTTACCGCCCTACAAGGAACACCATGTCGATAAAATTGCCACTCTATCTAGTCGATGACGATGAAGCGATTCTGGATTCACTGGGCTTTATGCTCGGACAATTTGGCTATCAAGTGCAAACCTTCAACAGCGGCCGCGACTTCCTTGAGCACTGTGCATTATCACAGGCGGGCTGCGTGATTTTAGATAGTCGAATGCCAGAAATCACCGGCCAAGAAGTGCAGCAAAAATTACTGGAAACCCACAGCCCGCTAGGCGTGATATTTCTCACTGGCCACGGTGATTTACCTATGGCGTTAAGCGCCTTTCGTAAGGGGGCCTGCGATTTTTTTCAAAAACCAGTGTCCGGCAAGGCATTAGTACAAGCGATTGAAAAGGCGCAGCGTGAAAGCCAAGCGGCCTTCGAGCAGCAAAGTCTGCAGCATAAGTTTGACCAACTGACTGAGCGCGAACAGCAAGTGTTAGCCCATGTGATCCAAGGCATGACTAACAAGCAAATCTCGGAGGCGATGTTTTTGTCCCTGCGCACGATTGAAGTGCACCGCGCAAAAATCATGAAAAAGCTCGAAGTGAACAATATGGCAGAGCTAGTGCAACACTTAGGCAATCTGAATTCTGTCTTATAAGTCAATCACCCGTGGTCACTATAAAATCGTTAAGCCTTCTCGCCACGCATAAGGATTTAACCGTTAAACCCTTTTTACCCCGACCATTCAAGATACCGTAACTACACAGTTTTCATCCAGCCTGCGACAAGCTGTCGCAGTTTGCGCATTTGGCTTTGTTAAATATCGTATCAACCCGCACAATCAAGCCATAGGTTCCTTCCTTTGTGCCCCGCAGGCGCTCAAGAAATCCACTGCTTTTTGAACCTCCACCCGAGGGTAACTATGCCCTCGGGGATTTTTTTCTTCCATCCGCGAATACCTTCCTCCAAGATAATAACTAGAGTAGAAATGGAACGATCCAATTCTAGTTCCGTCTGCAAAGCAGTTATATACTTACCAACCGTCTCAAATAATAAGAATCATGGAAGAGCGAATGTTCAAACCTTTAATATTACTCAGCTTTAGCACCTTAGTCTTGGCCAGTATGAGTGGCTGCGTTGGGCCGCTTAATTCAAAATGTGATACAAATTCCCCCTACAGCAAACAAGAATGCAATGCAGCCGACGCCGCAGTTTATGTTGCGGCGGCCATATTGGAAGGCCCAGATAAAGGTCAAACGTGTAACGATATGTCGGGCAAAGCAAAACAAGACTGCCTAGCTCAACAACAAGCACTGAAAGAATCATTAGAGAAACACGCTCGAAAATAGCATTAAGGAAGATGAATGAAAGCCTCCGTTTTTATTGCCGCGACCCTCGACGGTTATATCGCAACGCCCAATGGGGATATCGACTTTTTAAATCAGCACCCCAGTACTAATCCCGATGAAGACTTTGGTTATCATGCCTTTATCGACACTATCGATGCGATTGTAATGGGACGAAAAAGTTTTGAAAAAGTCCTCTCCTTCGATTGTGATTGGCCCTATATGAATATCCCAGTGTTTGTATTAAGTCGCAGCGGTGTAACAGTACCGTCGGCGTTAAGTGAGCACGTGCAAGTGCTAAATGGCGATGCAGCAAGCATTAGCGAGCAACTCAAAACCCGTGGCTTTAAGCATCTCTATATCGATGGCGGCCAAACAATCCAAGGCTTTTTAGCGGCAGGGCTAATTCAGGAACTCACGCTCACTCGCATCCCCACTTTACTGGGTAAAGGTATTCCACTCTTTGGCGACTTAGCTCAAGCGATTCAATTAATGCCAATTCACACGCAGCAGTACGACAATGGCTACGTACAAACCCGCTATCGTGTTATAGACAAAATGGCTTTATAAGCCGTTTACATTCGGCTGATTGTATTGAAGGGTGAAGTGATGGCTTACCATCTTGCTGCATAACCATGTAACAGCAATGTTAAACAACTAAATATTATCAATGGCTTACTGATTGCAAATCAAAGTTCCGTTAGAATATTGTCCTCTAACAAATAGGTGAGCAATATGAGTCGTTTGCAGTCATCGAAGGGTTTTACATTAATTGAGCTGGTTGTGGTCATTATCATCCTTGGGATCTTGGCCGTCGTCGCAGCACCACGGTTTTTAAACCTAGGCCAAGATGCTCACGATGCCAGAGCCAAAACCACATTTGCGGCCTTTACCTCTGGTGTTAAGCTTTATCACAGTTGCTGGCTTGCGGGCGGTCACTCAGGTTATACCCAAGATCTCGCCTGTTATGGTGATGGAAAACTCGACTCGACCACCACTGGATTTCCACTGGGAATAGAGACTGCAACCGCTGATGCCGGTGCTAAATTGCAGGGCGATTATTGTGGTCAGTTATGGCAAGGTCTTTTGGCTAATAATGAATTTGTCATTGCCGATCAATACTCTTGGCGCACAGTTCCCAATGTCGACATTGTTTACTGGTATGGTGCCGTCGACATAAAAGATCCCAATGCTTACTGCATTTTCAATTATGTCTCGGACGATCGCAGCTTCGGCAGTGAAAACTGGGATCTTAAATACTATCCCTTCGATGGCCGCACTATTGTAGGTCGATCCACCCTTTCCCAATAAGCGCTTATTTTTATTGCTAAAGGAGCGCGAAAGATCGCAAACTCCTTTGGCATTTGCCGCGATTACTTGAATTATTGTCATCCATCCCCATATATATCCCATCATCCACCGCAACTTTTGCTGCGGGCCAGAAGAGGATTCATTGTGACCACTATCGTATCAGTACGCCGTAATAATCAAGTTGTCATCGCCGGCGATGGCCAAGTCTCCCTAGGCAATACCGTCATGAAAGGTAACGCCAAAAAAGTGCGTCGCTTATATCACAACAAGGTACTGGCAGGTTTTGCAGGCGGCACCGCCGATGCTTTCACCCTATTCGAGCGTTTCGAAGCAAAACTCGAAATGCACCAAGGCCATTTATTGCGCTCGGCCGTTGAGCTCGCCAAAGATTGGCGTACCGACCGTATGCTGCGTAAACTCGAAGCCCTGTTAGTCGTGGCCGATGCGGAAACCTCGCTGATCATCACAGGTAATGGTGATGTCGTTCAGCCAGAACACGACTTAGTCGCCATTGGTTCAGGCGGCAACTATGCCCAAGCGGCGGCCCTTGCACTATTGCAAAATACTGAGCTGTCAGCCCTAGAAATCGCCGAAAAATCCCTGACTATTGCTGCGGATATCTGCGTATTCACCAATCAATTCAAAACGATTGAAGAACTCAATTACTAAACAGCCCGTGAGGAATATTATGTCTGAAATGACCCCCCGTGAGATTGTCCACGAGCTGGATGCACACATTATTGGCCAACAAAAGGCCAAACGTTCTGTTGCTGTCGCCCTGCGCAACCGCTGGCGCCGGATGCAACTTGACGCGGATTTCCGTCAAGAAGTCACCCCAAAAAATATTCTGATGATTGGCCCAACGGGCGTTGGTAAAACTGAAATTGCCCGCCGTTTAGCCAAACTGGCGAACGCGCCTTTTATCAAGGTCGAAGCCACTAAATACACTGAAGTGGGTTATGTCGGTAAGGAAGTCGAGCAAATCATCCGCGACTTGACCGATATCGCCATCAAGCTGACCCGCGAGCAGCAAATGGGCAAATGTCGCCAACGCGCCGAAGAAAATGCCGAAGAGCGCATTCTGGATGCCCTGTTGCCTAAGCCAAAAAACGACTGGGAAAGCACTGAAACCGATTCCAACTCAAATACCCGTCAAGTCTTCCGCAAAAAACTACGCGAAGGCCAATTAGACGATAAAGAAATCGATATCGATGTGGCCCAACCGCAAATTGGTGTTGAAATCATGTCGCCTCCAGGCATGGAAGAAATGACCAACCAGCTGCAAAGTCTGTTTAAAAACATGGGCCAAGCACCAGCAAAACGTCGCAAGATGAAGATCAAAGAAGCCTTTAAGCTATTGATCGAAGAAGAAGCCGCCAAACTGGTCAATCAAGAAGATTTAAAAGAACAAGCCATTGAAATGGTTGAGCAACACGGCATAGTGTTCCTCGACGAAATCGACAAAATCTGTAAGCGCGGCGAAACCTCAGGCCCCGACGTTTCCCGTGAAGGCGTGCAACGTGACTTACTGCCGCTCATCGAAGGCTGCACTGTTACCACAAAACACGGCATGGTAAAAACCGACCACATACTGTTTATCGCCTCTGGCGCATTCCAGATGTCTAAACCGTCTGATTTAATTCCTGAATTACAGGGTCGTTTACCGATCCGTGTCGAGTTAGATGCATTATCAGCCAATGATTTTAAACGCATTCTAACCGAGCCACACGCCTCGCTCACCGAGCAATATATCGCGCTGATGGGCACAGAAGGCGTGAAAGTTGAATTCAGCGAATCGGGTATCGACAGCATTGCGAAAGCCGCATGGCAAGTGAACGAGCGCACCGAAAACATCGGCGCCCGTCGTTTACACACTGTGATGGAAAGGCTGATGGAAGATATCTCCTACGAGGCATCGGAAAAATCGGGCTCCGCCTTTGTTATCGACGCCGACTATGTCAGCGCCCACTTAGACAACTTAGTCCAAGACGAAGATCTCAGCCGCTTTATCCTCTAGTACTAAACCGTTCACCGCCAAGCTCAAACGACTTGGCGGTGAACGACTCAACTGCAAAAGTGTGACTTAAACGAAAAAGCCTGACCAAGGCTCTCGCTTACCCTTTGTATCCTTGGCCGCGAGTGGTTACATTAGTCAGGTGTTATTTTAATGAGTCGTTATCCTATCCTTAGCATTTTCTTGGTAGCCAACCTATGACCACAGCAACGCCCAATGTCACCGATCTTAAACTGAAACGTAAATCGCGCATTCTAGAAATCAGTTTCGATAATGGTGAGCAATATCAGCTCAGCTGCGAGATGCTCAGAGTCTACTCGCCCTCGGCCGAAGTGCATGGTCACGGTAATCCAAAGCTGGTCACCCACAAGAAAAACGTCAACATCAGCGCCATAGAACCCGTCGGTAATTACGCAGTGAAAATCGTCTTCGATGACGGCCACGACACAGGCCTATTCTCGTGGAAAGTACTCTACGATCTCGCCACCCACCAAGTGGATCTATGGGAAAAATACCTCGCCCGCCTACGCGCCGAAAAAGCCTCACGCGAACCGCTGATTGCGATGAATATAAAGTACAACTAGTACGTTAGGTAAATAGACGCTTAATTGTGGGATGTAAACTCTAGAAACAGAGAATTTAACAATGGGTAGCTTGTGAAGCTGTGACTTCTCTTACTGACTTGAGTATCAAAGGAAAGACCATGTCGGAAAAAATCCCCTGCCAAGAATGTAAAACCTTAATCCTTCCGAGTACCGCCGAGAAAAATGAGGGTTTATGCATGCCCTGCAAAAATGGCATACGTGCAAATCTCGAGCGTGCGAAGGAATACTACCAACAAGAGCGTGAACTCGATAAAACCTGTCCCTTTCGAGCCTTTTGGCGAGATCTTGTTGTAAGGGTACATAACAAAGAACAAGGTTTTTATACGCTTAGACCAGAGGAACAAAACTACTATGCGGTGAACTGCTTATCTGGCGAAGTCTATAATGGTGGATTTATTCAATATTTCGACAACTCTTCAGGTGAGCATTACGCCTTCGCTGAGCGTGGACTTATCCAAATGGGAGCAAGCCACTCGTTAAACTTATTGCACCAAGCAAAACAGGCCGTGTTTGGCGAAAAGCCAGTACCAATAGACAGAGATCGTCGTTTAGCCGCAACCGATAACCAAGACCTGTACAGCGTACTCGATAAGCTCGATGACGAGTTTTATAAAGATCTAGATGATCTCGATGCCAAGCTTGAAAGCTACGCCCTTGATTACGGACTGGTAAATAACACTTAACTGGCGATTGTCGGTAATCACTTAAAGATAAAGGCTATCCTTGGCAGAAATAAGCATAATTGAGCCTATCTTGCTGACCCCATACCGCAGTCCAGCCATTCACATCACTCATGTAAGCGAAATAAATGGATTGCGTTTTAAGACAAACATCTTGAAATGGCGCTTTATTCTGATTAATAAAATGCGCCGACCTAACCAACACATCGGTACAAACGTCTTCATCCTCCACTAACCAAATAAAATCATCACGCCATTCATCCAACGCTATCGCCGCCTCTGGGGAATAGAGTCTCAACTTATCTTGCGCGAGTTCCATTTGCTCGGGAGTCACAGAACATGAAACCGCCAACTTATCGAATACACCTGAGCCGCCAGCCCAAAAAGACAAATCAAATTCCAACCTATCCTCTAGCGGCGTAAAACCCAATAAATTTTCGATAATCATCAAACTTTTAGCTAAATCGGCATCAGGTCTTTGATAACGCTTTTCAATCCCATCATATTCCCGCATACAAACTAAGCTCCTGCTGCGTTAAGTGACACATTAAAATTGAGTAACATACTATAAAATAATAACTTTTTTAACAATGTACCCAACGATTAAGACTATTACGCCAGTGACTCGCCGACTTTGATTTAAAAATAAGTTATCCCTAAACGCTCGATGACGCCATTTGCAGCATAAGTAAGCGCGAACACCGCGATCACATGGTCAAGGATAATAGAATGAAAATTATCAGGCCTACCATTTTAAATCAGCAACTTCATCAAGTAAGGTCTGTGATTTAAACCGTCCCTGCTAAAAGCGGCCTGTACAGTTATCTTCTTGATTTGCTTGTCTTGCTATTAGCTCATTCAAACATCGCACTCTTTTGAAAACTTAGGCATGAAATATCGCATAATCGGCTGACCTCATGCGCCTCAACTAGCTCTCCTTAAACGGATTTTTGCGTTAACTCATCGCCTTTAAACAACTTATGCCACTGCTCAAGTACTTCGCGGTCAGTCCAACGATTGGCACTGTCGATATCGGCTGGCAACACCACATGCAGATAATTCGACATCACCGCAAAGGCTGCAACATTGATAGAAAAAACGGCTTCAAGTTCAAACAGTAGTGACTCAACCCAACTACGGCGATGGTCATAATTTTTCCCAGAATAGGCATCATCGCCACATAAAAAAGCACGCCGCACAACGCGGCTATAGCAATGGTAATAGGGAATGTCTTCAAGGCTTATTGAGTTCTGAGAGGACGCGGCATATAAACCTCCTTGTTTAATGCTTATAGTCGGAGGTTAACTACCACGCCATTTAAGCTGGGTGTCTTGAAAACAGCTTCTTTGTAGGCAACCTGAAAGTGCATTATATTGTTGCTCTAAAATGGATGGCCAGATTTATTATTTGCCCTGCATATGTGATAAAACAGTTAAACCTTCGCTGGAAACAAATCTTAGAAATGGAGTATTGTCAGTGACAACGAGAACGGAATTACTCAATAAATTAAGCGCCTTATCGACCGCCGATCCAGAGCACTGTCCTGTAGTGACATTAAATGAGTACTTTTTAGAAAACGAAGATGAAGAGTCTATCGCACCCAATAATTGGGGTTATGGTCGACCATCCATCAAAGAAATCTATCGTTGCTTGAAAGAAATCGAACATAGGTCAGATGTGCAAGGTGTTTATGTTGGGATGCACGATGAATGGTCCGAAGCACTTGAGGATGATGAGCTATGGCCTGCAGCTGAGAACATTCATATTCTTACCTGTGCGCCTCTGGCGGAAGTGGAAGAATGGATTGAAGGAATCGCGGCAGATGGAATGGGGACAGGCTGGCCCTATGGCGAGCATCAACTATCTCCTAAGCCGTATGCTGGCTATCATGTCTATACTGTATATTGGGATTAGTGGTTAGCTATCTCACTGTTTATGTGAATTTTATTGCATCAGACAACCCCAAAACATCGGTCTAGGCCGATGTTTTTATATCTAAGGATACCAACCTCATTTTTGTATTATAAAACGTGCTCCACCAGCCTTATTATATGAATTAGCTCGTGTTATTTAGACTCCCATTGTTAAATTTTAAAAATGGAGTGTTAGTACTCTTTTTAAATACTAACAAACAACACTAAAACTTCAGAAGTTCACCTTCACCTGCGAAGTTGCTGAAGGGCGTTGAAGAAAATCGCATGAGCGAGGCATGGATGCCGAGTTAGCTTTCGGATTCTTTATTTAATTAATAGGGATGTACCACCGTAAGCGTTAGCGATTTTGAATAAGCACGAAGCCCTGCTTATAAATAAAGAGTTAATGCATGTAACTTCGCTAGGGTGAGTGCTGCGAAACAGCGGTACAAACGAGAGCCAAGGATGACGAACTGGCAGTTAGACATGGACGTTGTTCGGCAAGGGCTCTTGATTGAAAATCAATGGGGAAGCCCCACGACTTTGACTTTGCTTTAAAAGCTATCAAACCAAGCTTAGATAAACCTCCTTGTCGAAATCACGACAAATACCCAGCCTTGTGATCCTCACAGCAACCCAATTCGTAATGTCAGGCAATATCCCATCGCGAAATGCTTAACCGCGAAAGTCATTCAACGAGTCCACTTAATGCAATTACAGCAATTCCATACAGTTAGACTAATTTTAGGCGATCAACTCAATGCCCAGCATTCTTGGTTTAACCGTGTTGATGATCAAGTGCTGTATGTGATTGCAGAATTGCACCAAGAAAACACTTATGTGACCCATCATGTGCAAAAGATATGTGCCTTCTTTGCGGCAATGGCGCAATTTGCCAAAGAGCTGCGTGCGCAAGGGCATCAAGTGCTTTATTTGAATCTAGATGACACTCATGATGGCACCCAAGGCTATAGCGATCTACTGACTCTAATTCAACATCAAGTGACACAGGTTGGCGCGATCAAGTTTGAATACCAAAGGCCTGATGAATACCGCCTACTTGAGCAATTAAGTCAGCTTAAACTCAACACAGCCGTGGTGAACTGTGTCGATACTGAGCACTTTATCTTGCCCTTTGACGAAATCGATGCGCAGTTCCCCGTCGGCAAACACATTATGATGGAGCACTTTTATCGCCGCATGCGTAAGCGTTACAACATCTTGATGCATGACGGGAAACCACTCGGCGGGCAATGGAACTTTGATGTCAGCAACCGTCAGAAACTTAAAATTCAAGATATAAAAGTCTTGCCAGCGCCATTGATGTTTAGCTTCGATGTAACTGAAATTCTCGCTCGGCTTGAGCGTCATCAAATTCCGACCATGGGTCGCATTGATGCACCATTGCTGTGGCCGATAAACCGTGCGCAAAGCCTCGAATTATTAGCGTATTTTTGTCAGGTTTGCTTGCCTTCCTTTGGCCGTTTTCAAGATGCCATGACAGCGCAACATCCTGCCAAGTGGAGCTTGTACCATAGTCGGCTATCATTCAGCCTTAACAGTAAATTAATCAGCCCGTTAGAAGTCATCAATGCGGCCATCGACAGTTATCAAACGAATGCTGAGATTGATATCGCTCAAGTCGAAGGATTTGTGCGGCAAATATTAGGTTGGCGAGAATATGTTCGCGGCATTTACTGGGCGAATATGCCGCAGTACGCCAGCACTAATGCGCTCGATGCCCATGGGACGCTGCCCGATTATTTTTGGCATGGCAACACTAAAATGAACTGCATGCGACAAGCCTTATCTCAATCATTAGATTTTGCCTACGCCCATCATATTCAGCGCTTAATGGTGATCGGCAATTTCTGTTTATTAACCGAAATCGAGCCAAATCAAGTCGATGAGTGGTATTTAGGCGTGTATGTTGACGCCATCGAATGGGTTGAAATGCCCAACACCCGCGGCATGGCCTTGTTTGCCGACGGCGGCATTGTCGGCACTAAACCCTACGCCGCCAGCGGCTCTTACATTAATAAAATGAGTGACTACTGCAGCGGGTGTCATTACAAGATAAAAGAGCGCAGCGGCGCACTTGCCTGCCCGTTCAATAGCTTTTATTGGCGCTTTATGGACAAACACCGCGCGCGATTGTCACAAAATCCTAGGATCGGCATGCTATACCAGACTTGGGACAAAATGGACGAGTCCGTAAGGAGTGCCATATTAGCCACAGCGGAACACAACCTCGTTCACCTAAACCGTTTGTAGCTGAGTAATGCTAAGCGTGACTCATTGATATAAAGAGTTTGATATAAAGAGTTTGATATAAAGAATTTGATATAGATATTTGGATAGGGAGAGTTTGCTATGAAAGTACTTATCGTCGGCGGGAGTGGGGGTATTGGCAAAGCCATAGTTAAGCAAATTCAAGAGTCATATCCCGACGCCACTGTGCACGCCACCTACTGGCATCATCTTCCCCAAGACAGGCAGGAGAAAATCCAATGGCATGCCTTAGATGTGACCAATGAAGCTGAGATTAGACAGCTAAGTAAACAACTCACTGAATTAGATTGGATTATTAACTGTGTCGGCATCTTACACACCCAAGATAAAGGACCAGAAAAAAGCCTACAGTCACTGGATATCGACTTTCTTCAGCACAATTTAACGCTCAATACCCTGCCCAGCATCATGTTGGCGAAGCACTTTGCTAAGGCATTAACACAAAGCCACTCGGCAAGATTTGCGGTGATATCGGCGAGAGTCGGCAGTATTACCGATAATAAATTAGGGGGCTGGTACAGCTATCGCGCCTCAAAAGCCGCGCTGAATATGTTTCTCAAAACACTGTCGATTGAGTGGCAACGCACCATGAAACACGGCGTAGTGTTGTCTCTGCATCCGGGCACGACAGACACGCCATTATCTCAGCCATTTCAACAGAGTGTCCCCAAAGGCAAACTGTTTACACCTGAGTATGTCGCCAACTGCTTACTGCCCATCATTGCCAATGCTACACCCGCACAAACAGGGCGTTTTTTTGCCTACGATGGCACAGAGTTACCTTGGTGAAATAAGCTGAATAGCAAGTCAAGCAGCGGCAACTCCGATGGAGTCTTTCTAAGTGAATAAATCAAAGCAGAGGGTCTCAACACCTTGATAGGATGATGACCCCAACGCACAACCCATCCTTAATCAAACCTTTTCAAGAACACTGAAAAAATAAACAATTGAAATAAATCATTAAATTACTGCAAAACACTCAAGTGCATCACCCTTCCGCTTGGCTAAATCGCTATTACCCAAAAGTCCTAATTCAGATTTAAAAGCGTCTAAATGAACGTTGAAGATAGTTCCTTTGTACGATTGTTAACACTTTTACATTTAAATAACATCTAAGGTCATGCGGTCATTCACGCTTTGCGCAGAATAAAACCCTGAGAATTTCCGCCTGAGCAACAGCTCATTCTATGCGGCCATGGCAGAGGGATGCCGACGACCCTGTAGAAATCACAATAAAAAAACGCTCGCCCGAGCCAGTTAAGCTGTATGGCATTCCAACGTTATTTACAAAACGGAAAAAGGATTTCAAGCATGATGCTAAACAAAAAACTGTCGCTACTCTTCATTGCTGTGTCGGCCACTTTAGGCACATCCGCATTTGCTGCCGATGTTGTCGATGTCGGCACTCTTAGAAGCGCGTCTTCAAGCAATAACTTAGTGTCTCAGTTCAACTTAGACGCAGGTAGCCAACTCAAAGTCGAGAAAAAACTCAACCTAGGTCAAGGCAAGCAAAAACAACGTTTACAACAATATTTCCATGGCGTACCTGTTTATGGTTTCTCTGTTGCGACGTCACAATCGAGCATGGGCTTTTACAGCGACATGTCTGGCCGCGTATTAAAAAATATTGAAAAGTCGGCTGATTTTGTCAAACCCACTCTAACGGCTAACAAAGCGTTAGATATTGCGATCCGTGGCAAGTCTGACAAAGCCGTTGCAGGCCTAAAAGCTGAAAATAAACAAGCAAAATTATGGCTTTACCTCGATGATGCCGCTAAAACTCGCCTCGTTTATGTGACTTCATTTGTAGTATATGGCGATGAGCCAAGCCGCCCATTCACTATGGTTGACGCGCACTCAGGTGAAGTGATTAAGCGTTGGGAAGGGATTAACCATGCTGCAACCGGCACAGGTCCAGGCGGTAACATTAAGACTGGCCAATACGAATACGGTACTGATTTTTCTAGCTTAGACGTTGAAGTGAGCGGTGACACTTGCACCATGAACTCACCTAACGTGAAAACCGTTAACCTAAACGGTGCCACATCAGGCGCCACACCCTTCTCTTATACTTGTCCGCGCAATACAGTCAAAGAGATCAACGGTGCTTACTCGCCATTAAACGATGCGCACTACTTCGGCAACGTGATCTACAACATGTATAGCGAGTGGTACAACACTGCACCGTTAACCTTTCAGTTAACGATGCGAGTTCACTACAGCAACAACTACGAAAACGCTTTCTGGGACGGCAGTGCTATGACCTTCGGTGATGGCGCAACAACCTTCCACCCATTAGTGAGCTTAGATGTCTCGGCACACGAAGTGAGTCACGGTTTCACTGAACAAAACTCAGGGCTGGTTTACGCAGATCAATCTGGCGGCATGAACGAAGCCTTCTCAGATATGGCGGGTGAAGCCGCTGAATTTTACATGCACGGCACAAACGACTGGTTAGTCGGCGCCGATATCTTTAAAGGCAGTGGTGCACTGCGCTACATGGCAGATCCAACCTTAGACGGTATCTCAATCGGTCATATCGACGATTACTATGATGGCATCGACGTGCACCACAGTTCAGGTGTATTCAATAAAGCTTTCTACACTTTAGCTAACTTACCAGGTTGGGATACGCGCAAAGCATTCCAAACATTCGTAGTCGCTAACCAATTATATTGGACGGCGGACAGCTTATTCTGGCAAGGCGCTTGTGGTGTTAAATCGGCCGCAACTGACTTAGGCTTAAGTGCTGACGATGTGGTTACTGCGTTTGCCGCTGTGGGTATCACCCCTTGTGAAACGCCACCACCACCGCCACCACCAGAAGCTACTGAACTCGCCAACGGTGTTGCTGTGACAGGTTTAGCGGGTGCATCAGGTAGCAAAAAATACTACAAACTCGATGTCGCTAGCGGTGCAACTAACCTGAGCTTCAATATGTCAGGCGGCACAGGTGATGCGGACATGTATGTTAAATTTGGTCAAGCGCCGACGTCTAGCAGCTATGACTGTCGTCCATACAAGTCAGGTAATGCCGAAAGCTGTGCTATTGATCCTGCTCAAACGGGAACTTATTGGGTGATGGTCAGCGGCTATAGCAGTTACACAGGTGTAAGCCTAGTGGGTGCTTATGATGGCGATGACACTCCAAACCAAGCTCCAACCGCAGGCTTTACTGCAAGCTTTGCTAACGGTAACGGCAGCTTCACAAGCACCAGTACTGACAGCGATGGCGACCTGACATCATGGAACTGGGATTTTGGTGATGGTACAAATGCCGCAGGTGCGAGTGTCAATCATCAGTATGCCCAGTCAGGCAGCTACACAGTCACACTGACTGTAACTGACAACGATGGCGCAACAGCAAGCACTTCGGCAGAATTTGCGGTTGAAGTGCCAGAAGTGGCGTTAGAAATGGCAGTAAAAAATGCGAACAAATCTCGTCGCGGTAGCATACGTGTTGCACTCGAATGGGAAGGTCACAACGCTGATGAGTATACTATCTTCCGTAACGGTGTTGCGGTGGGTACTTCAAGCAGCTCATCGTTTATTGACCGTTTCACCGACCTAGCTGGCGCAAGCTTCACCTATAAAGTATGTGAAACTAACGGCCCTTGCTCAAACGAAGAAACCGTTAATTTTTAATCGCATAACCTAATCGTGCAGTGGCGCTAGCGTAAAATCCTAGCGCTAATTCATCGATTCACTTCTCGTTTTCTTGTTAATGCCACTCAGCCCTTTTGAGTGGCATTTTTTATGGTCAAACGGCTCAGCCTCAGTACCTCATAAGGTTTGCCTTAAGCTGTTGCCTGTTGCTCCTTGCCCCTTGCCCCTTGCCCACACGTGGATGAATCGTTACTTCAAATGTCCACTTTCACCCACTGGTTTCTTCAGCAATTTACGTTGTAACGTCCGACGATGCATTCCCAATTGGCGAGCCGTGGCGGACACATTGCCTTGGTTAGCATTGAGCACTTGCTGAATATGCTCCCACTCCAAACG
The DNA here is from genome assembly GCF_036245925.1 of Shewanella sp. M-Br. Taxonomy (NCBI): domain Bacteria; kingdom Pseudomonadati; phylum Pseudomonadota; class Gammaproteobacteria; order Alteromonadales; family Shewanellaceae; genus Shewanella; species Shewanella sp. M-Br. The sequence continues at coordinate 29,299 of NZ_BJBV01000011.1, read as the reverse complement.
CTTAGGATTAAGTGGCGAATCGTCGACTTCATCTTCTTGAAGAGTATGGGAATGCCCATCCATTTCCAGTGCGGCGAGCAAGGTTTGGGTATCCACAGGTTTAGCTAAATAATTATCGGCGCCGAGACGAATCGCTTCCACCGCAGTGGCGATACTGGCGTAGCCGGTGAGTAACACCATAGTCACCTTGGGCAGCAGATGACGCAGCGGCACAATTAACCCTAGGCCATTGGCTTCGGCAAGCTTCATATCTAAAAGAATATGGCTAGGACGAAACTCCCGCGCCACCAGCAGCGCATCACTGGCATCATGGGTTAATCGGCATTCAAAGCCATGGCGTGTTAATCGGCGGCCTAAAATACTCGCAAGGGAAAGGTCATCCTCTACAATCAACAAACGTTTCATGAACTTACCTCGTCACTAGCCTTAGTCTTGTGTGATACAGACGGCGCCGGCGCCCTTAATATAGTGAAACGAATTTGTGCCACAGTGCCACCTTGGGGATGATTAGCCAAAATCAACTCTGCACCCAAACGCTCTAAACTGGCATGACTGAGTAGCAAAGCAACCCCTAAACCCTTGGGACTTTCTATGAGTAAGGTGCCCAACTGTGGCAATAAATCGGGCGCGATACCAGTGCCATAATCGCGGATCTGCAAGTAGATCTGCTCTTCGTTTGGCGCTATATCTAAACTGATATCCACCTGCGGCGCACCTAGGGTTTCGGCGCTGGCGCGGGCAGCATTTTCAATCAAGGCCATGAGGGCTGGCGTTAAACTCATATCAGTCAGAATACTTTGCTCTGCCAGTTGTTCAGGCATACAAGTGATCAACCAATTCAGTTCAGTTTGCGGCATTAACAGCAAGGTTTTTTGCTTTAAACTGTCCACCAGCTCAATGATCTTTAGTGGGCGCTGGCGGCGATCGCGGATCGACTCCGTCGCTAATCTCAGCTCGGCAAGCGTATGTTCACAGCGACCTAATGCAGTTTCCATCTCGACAATCGTTATCGAGGTATCGCTCATGTCTTCTTTTACTTCATCAAGTAATAACCTCAGACTCGAGAGCGGCGTGGCCAGTTGATGTGCCATCTGCGCCGATACTGTACCTAGGGCTAAGAGTTGCTCCTGACGCAATTGCCCTTCGCGCATATAGGCTAACTGCGCATCTTGGCGGCGCATACGCTTAGTGATTAACGCCACGCTGGTTGTCATCACCAATGCTGAAATCACAAAGTTGAACCACATGCCTAAATAGTGGGAACTCATGTCCATACCGTGATGCTGCATGGGGGATTCGGGCACAGTAAAGATCATCAGGCTGTAGGCAAAGGTTGAAATTGCCGTCAGTGCCCAAGGCGCCCAGATTGGCAAAGTCACAGCCGCAAGTGCAATCGGCAACAGTAATAACGAGATAAACGCATTGGTCGCGCCGCCGGAAAAGTGCAACCAAGATATCCAAAATAATGTGTCTAAGCTGAGCGCAATAAAGAGGCCGCGCTCCTTAGCAAATAAGGGTTTACGTAGCGCCAATGTGAGCGAAAGGTATAACACCTCCAGCACTAACACATGCACTAACGGCTCCATTTGCAGGCTAAGACCAAAAGTATCGGCGGCAAACGTGGTTAAGCCTATTTGCAGCAACAAACCTAAGGTTCGCAGTAATGCGACTTGGTCGGCAGCCTGTAGACTGGTCCCTAAGATCTTAGCCATGGCGATTCCTACAGAGTGAGTCCGAGCGTGGCAAGTGCACCACTCGATTGTGCTAATGCTTGGCGCACGCCAGTGGCAAAATTGATTTCAGAACTAATCCCGAGCGCAGCTAAACGTGCACAACTCAAGCTACAGTCTCTTGGCCGCTTGGCATTATCCGTCGGCGTAGACTCAGGCGTTAAGTGCGCGGTACTGAGTTGTAAAATCTCCCCTAAGGTCAACAACATCTGATATTTAGTCATAGTCTCTGCGGCGCTAAAATGATAAATCCCCTGCACGGTAGAATGTTCCATATGCTGTGCAATCATCTTGTCTATGGCTTGGGCAATATCGGCGGTCGAGGTTGGACTGCGTATCGCCCAATGATCAACACCCTGAGCGCGACGCTCAATCAATTGGTTAACCAGCACTAGCACTGCAGATTCACTCAGCTTTTCTACTTGGCCGTAAAGAATTGGCAAGCGTAGCAAGGCAAAATCAGCGCGAGTGTCTAGCACTATCTCTTCGCCCTTTAGCTTAGATTCACCATAAAAATTAACCGGATGAGTGGCTGCATCTTCGGCGTACTTAGGTTGAGTGCCGTCGAACACATAGTCAGTGGAAATATAGATAAGCCAAGCGTTATTGGCCTTAGCTGCCATAGCTAAGGCTTGGCTGGCGGTTAAATTAAGCGCCAATGCCGCCTGCGGATTTTGCTCGGAGACATCGGGACGACGCTCGGCGGCGCAGTGCACTATTACTTGCGGTTGCTCGCGAGCGATAAATGCCTCGACATCCAAAGGGGCGGTAAGATCGAGTTTATGCACTCGTTCACTTGCGCGGCTAAAACCCGTGGCGATAACCTCATGTCCTGTTAATTCAAGCTGTTTTACGACAGCTCTGCCGAGTAGCCCAGTCGCCCCCGTGACCATAATCTTAGCCATATCGCCCCATTCAGTTTCAACGCATATTTATGGCGAACAATTCTAAAAGCTTTTCATATTCAACGCACTTGTTTACTCTTCTAAACCAAACTTACTTAGGGTTAACTCATGCAAGATTAACCCAAATACCCATAGGCAGAATTTGAGTACGACACTTCCTCTGATATTAGCTGGCCCCATGCTGCGCCACTGCGATGCCTCACACTTTACCCTGTGGTTTGTAAGTCGTGAGCCATTAACTGAACTTAAGCTGCGTCTTGGTGAGCAAGAGTACCTATTGCAGGATGCCGATTTACACTATGTGCCACTTGGGCAACATGCCCATCAATATCTAATAATACTGTCGCGCCCAGAGTTGCTCGCGCCCAATATCGTCACACCTTACCAAGTGTCTGCCGCTCAGCATGGTGATATTTTTGCCACGATAAGCCAGCTAAACTACGGCGATGCGTCAACGCCAAGTGTACGTTTTACCCCTGAATTAACCCAAGTATTCCACGGTTCCTGCCGCAATCCGCATCACCACAGTGACGATGCACTGGTCGCCGCCGATACCCATTTAGCCAAGATAATCAACAGGGGTGCGGAGGATGATCGCCCTGCACTTATCATAATGAGTGGTGATCAGGTCTATATTGATGATGTTGCGGGACCTATGTTAAGCGCCATAGGGCAAGTCATCAATTTACTTGGTCTTAAACATGAGCAATTTGAAGGCGCGAGCATCACCACTAGTGAAGACATTCATTATCAGCCCGCATATTTGTATCAACGGCATAAAAACCTGTTGCCTCATACCCAATATCCGGCCAAAACCGCACTGTGGCGTTGGTATCGCAATCACCCCATTTTTACCTCCTCCATCGCCGTAAATCATTTGGTCAGCCTAAATGAAATCATCGCCCTGTATTTACTCACTTGGTCACCTGAACTGTGGGAATTAGTGAATATCTCGAAGGATGTCGACGGCTTATCACCCGCCAATACCGCCCGCTGGCAAAATGAGTGGCAACACTTGCTTGGCTTTAAAGCTGGGTTGGGGCAAGTCAGGCGCTTTATGGCGCACATTCCCGTTTATATGATGTTTGATGACCACGACGTCACCGATGATTGGAACCTGACGGCTAAATGGGAACAAGCGGCCTACGAACACGCATTTTCGAAACGCATCATTGGTAATGCCTTAATCGGCTACACCTTATTCCAAGGACTTGGCAACGCGCCTGATAAATTTACCGCCGATATCCGCCCGCTGCTCGATGCGTTTTTTGCGCGACAAGAAAGCGAAAGTCAGGATCTGCTCATCGACGAATTACTTAAATTTGAGCAGTGGCATTACACCTTAGAGTCCTCGCCCAAACTGGTCGTGCTCGACACGCGTACCCGCCGCTGGCGCAGTGAATCCAATCTCGCAAAACCTTCCGGCTTGATGGATTGGGAGGCGTTAATGGATTTGCAGCAAGAGTTACTCGGCCAGTCGAAGGTCATTATCGTCTCACCTGCGCCCATGTTTGGGGTCAAGTTGATTGAAGCTGTGCAGCGTACAGCCACTCTGATCGGCGGTTCCCTGTTAGTCGACGCCGAAAACTGGATGGCCCACCCGGGCGCCGCCAATGCACTGCTGAGTATTTTTATGCACCGTAAAACCCCAGAGGAGTTTGTGATCCTCTCCGGCGATGTGCATTACTCCTTTAGTTACGACATCAGTATTCGTTTTAGACGCAGTAGCCCTAACATCTACCAAATCACCTGCAGCGGTATTAAAAATCACTTCCCCGAGAAGCTGTTACCGATTTTCGATAAACTCAATGGCTGGTTTTATGGCCACTTTTCACCACTTAACTTGCTGACAAAACGTAAACGTATGTTGCTGCGCGGCAGGCGACCAAATGGTGAGCCGAGTAAACGTCTAGTGAATAAAAGCGGAATAGGTATGTTGGAATTAGCTGATGATGGTGCACCAACAAAAATTGCGGTTTTACATGGCGATATGAGCGAAACCCTGTTCGAACCACCCAAACAGGAATAACAGATTAAACGGGTTTATTATGTTTAACCGTTTCAGGCTGAGTGGCACCAGAGCCAGAATCCATCAAAGGCGTATTTTTGGATAACGCCTCATCGGTTTTGGCAGGTTTTGGCTGAGCCTGATTGAAAATCAGTGCTTCTGGCTGCGACTTATTCGATGGTTTTTCATGCGCCATTTGATCCCAAATGATCTTAGGGCTTTGATCCCGCTCGGCATCGGCTTCTGCTGTCGATGTGCCAGACGAACTTGGTTTCTTCGGTTCAATCACCGCACTCGCCTTACGGATCTCGGCGGCAATGTCATTCAGATAAGGCTGCTTAGTCCAGTCACCAAAATACATGGCCCCCACTAATACTGCAGCGCAAAGCAAGATAGAGAAGATCGCAGATTTGGTCATAATGGACTTCCTTTAAACAATCGTAATATGGCTCCCTATGGCAGAGACTCAGATACTGCAGATTGTATTCATACCATCACAGAGCCAAGCACACAATTGCACCCGATTATTTCCTTTAAACAGACTGGAAATAATGCTTTCCGCTGACTAAAACTCAAAACCTTGACATTGCATGTCGTGGTGCATCCCGCTCACTGGGTCAATAAAACGTAACCGCTGTGCCATCAATTTTAGGGGTGCCTCAAATTTATCCGGTCCTTTGGGTAATAAGCTTGGATAAAATCGGTCGTTTAACAATGGCATACCTAAGCTTTGCATATGCACCCGCAACTGGTGGGTTTTGCCGGTAATCGGGCCCAGGTGGAACAAACCAAGATCGCCTTTTATGGCCACCAAACTGATTTCGGAATGGGTATTCGCCTCGCCTTCAACGATTTTCATGGTAAAACTCGGGTCGCTCGGCTGCATGCGGTTTGTTACCGTCCAGTGCAATGGCAAAGTTAAGCAGCCCTGTTGATATTGTTCAATAATCTCAGGAGTCAACTTGGCAATCGCTTGATAGTCTTTACGAATAGCATCGTCGATAAAGAGTTGATGATAGAGTGCGCGGGTTTCAGGCGCGACCGTCATCAGGATCACTCCAGCGGTTTCACGATCAAGCCTATGAGCGGGCGCGATAGTATCAATGCCAGTACGCAATCTTAGTCTATGCACCAAACATTCGTTCACATAGTTGCCACTTGGCGTCACAGGCAAAAAGTGCGGCTTGTAGGCCAAAATGACATTGTCATCTTGGAATAGGATCTGTTCTTCGAAGGGAATTTTCGCTTCAACCAGCACTTCACGGTAGTAATACACCCGCGCCGCTGGACGATATTCAGTGTCCAAGGCGATCAAACTGCCATCCCGCCAATGCACTTTCCCATCGAGGATCCGCTGACGCCATACATCTTCACCTATACGGGCAAAATGTTGTGCAAGAAAGGCAAACACTGTGGGTTTATCTGTGACATTCACAGGAAGCACTATGTAAGAAGGTTGGGCGGCGCGGGCAGATGCAGTCATATCACAAAAAAAGCGGCTATAGAAAGCCGCTATTCTAGCCTTTTTGTGGTTTTTCAGTCCACATGGGACTTGATGAGTTGCAGCACGAAGTCCAAGGTTTTATGGCAATCTGGCTGATTCACTAACACTAATTTATCTTTGTTATACATAGGCAAAACCTCGAGCCAGCGTTGGCTCACCCAAGCGGCGTCTTCCAAATGCACTTGAGAATAGAGCTCAAACAGATCGGGATTCACTTCATAAAATTGCTCTAATGCGGCGCTTATCAACTCAAATTCACCTTTAATCGGCTCTTCTTGCCAGTTACGGCAAGGTAAAGTACGCGCCATCCACAGCTTATCTTTGGCCTGCGCCGCCGAGAGGATGCTGACGCGTTGACGCCCTTCGAGCACTATGCTGAGTGAATCATCTTCTAGCTGATTAAAATCGATAATGTCACATTGGGTGGCAGTGGGATAACAGGGCGGACTACCACTGGGTCTAATGGTGGCAAAGGCGAGCACATACTTTCCCTTGAATACATCGGCCACCATGCGCAGATGACCGGGGTCAACCACACGAACCTCCACCCGTCCCTGTGGCAGTAACAAGGCATCGCGCATGAGTAACGCCATTTCTCGTGTTTGCATAGCAACCTCCTGCCCCAAATAGAAGGAAACGAACTCAATGCATTCGTATTTCCTATTATTGTAGAGTGTAGCAGGTGAAAGAATTTCCTTCCTGAAGCCGCTGAGCGCACAAAGAAATTTGCGACCCCGCTATTTTGAATCAGGGCATTTCAACTACGTCATGTCAAACCCAGTTTTCTAGACCAAATCACTTCAACCTAAAAGTGTTCTAGCCGATCCAGCACATTTCCCCTCGCAACAACCGAGGCAAACTCCTCTGCAAGACGTTCACTCAAAGCCACAGACGTACGCCAATATTGCATCCGCTGCGCAGTGTCCAGTTGCTTAAAATCTTCACGGTCGGGGATTTTGCCAAAGGGCAATGAAGCGACAAATTCGGCCGATGGCGCCAACACTAGCGCATTGTGATAATTAGCGCGACCTTGGCGCCACTTCAAGGATTTATCGAACCATCCTGGGCTGATGGTCGGATAAAAATGCGGATACAACGTCAGCCCCTTAGCACGGGATAAAGGCAAATCAAAATGATAGTCGGTAATGCCGCCATCGTAATACTGCCCATCGGCAACGCCTTCAATTTGGGACACTGGGGCAAGCAACAAAGGAATCGACCCCGTAGCTAACATCACAGCATCGACATTAGCCTCAGTTAATTCGACCTGCTGACTGGGTAAATCGTTGAGTTGCAAAAAGGGAGAGGCTTCAGCTTGTTGGCTAAAGACCACACGTTCAAAATGCCAGCCTAAACTCCGACGGCTCACTAAGTTGGTCGCCGCCGTCATCGCCAGCCCCGCCGCAAGCGGAAGCTTTGCCGTTAAACGATTTAAATGTTTAGCACGGCACACGACGAAATGACTGTGAATATGAGCGTTATTAACGATTTCCCTGCCACCATTGCCCCCTAAAATGCCCTGCACTACGCCTTTAACTTGCGCACTGACTTCCTGCGGTGTTGGCATATTGTCGTAACGCTGACCAATATAAAAATCCTCTAAGCGGCCATAGGCTATGAGGGGATCTTGCTGCGCCAAACACGCTAAACGCCAAGCCCCAGAGGAAGCGCCTAATGTATATAAAGGTGTTTGCCTGTCTTTGAAAAATTCAGCAAACAAATACTTATCTAGCCCTGCGATACCAAGCCACTTAGGTCCACCAGAGGCGGCAAGCAACTGGGTAAAATGCTCAGCTTTAAGGCCTTGTTCTACCAAGGTGTTAAATGTAGTTGGTCCTGCAAGAAATCGTAACGCTGACAATTCTATGTACCTTAAAACCAATGCCATTAGAGCAAAATAAAATAGTAAACCACGAAGGTATACGTCAATAAACAATTCATATCATCGAGTTAACTCAGCCGCAATGTGCATGCGACAACCTGTATTGTGCCGTACGAAGCCTCAAAAGCACGCAGGTCGATAGGGAGGTTTTCATCAATATATTCAACTGCATTTTAAATATTATTTAGAACACTAGGCTCTGAGTTAGCACATTTACGTCTAAATATAACAATTGTTACAATGATAACCTTCTCGGCATCAGATTGTTATTTTATCTGCACACCTAAGTTCGAGTATTGGGTCGCAAACATCATTGAGAGGTTTTTATGCGTCTAGCCGTTATCGCATTGGCAGTGTCATCCACACTGGTTATTCCAGCAGTCCAAGCCGAAGAGCAACAAACAGGCTTCGAAAAAATCGAGATCATAGGCTCACGCATAGCACTACGCACGGCAACTGACAGTGTTGCCCCGGTCGATATCATTACTGCCGAACAACTCGAATCAACAGGTATGACGGAAACCGCTAAAGCGCTGCAATTTGCGGCGCCAAGCTATAGCTTTCCATTCTCCTCGGTGACTGACGGTTCAGATGCGGTGCGCCCCGCGAGCTTACGCGGCCTGTCGCCAGACCACACCTTAGTACTCGTAAATGGCAAGCGTCGCCATGGTTCTGCCCTAGTACATTTAAGCGGCACCATGGGAAAAGGCTCCTCTAACGTCGATTTAAATGCGATTCCAATGACAGCGATAAAACGCATTGAAATTCTCCGAGATGGAGCCTCGGCACAATACGGTTCAGATGCGATTGCTGGCGTGATTAACGTGGTACTCAAGGACAGCGATCAAGGGGGAAGCGTCTCGGCGCAAGCCGGACAAACCTACCAAGGTGACGGTGAGCAATGGCGTGTAGGCGTTAACCATGGGATCAGTTTAAGCAATGATGGCTTTGTGAATGTAGCCCTAGAAGCGCATCACAAAGACAGCACAAACCGCGCAGGATTGGACCCTCGTCAACAGTATGAAAAATTACCCGATGGCTCAGCCGAGCCCCGCGAAGCCACATTTAACCGTAAGAGCCACCACGTTGGTGATGCCGAATATGATAATGTCGGTTTATTTATCAATGCGGCTCAGCCTATATCTACCGACGGAAAACTGTATGCCTTTGGTGGTATTAGCCAACGTGAAACTAAATCGGGTGCTTTTTACCGTTTAGCTCTCGATGCCCGTAACTTACCCGAAGTGTATCCTGACGGTTTTTTACCGCAAATTAACCCCAAAATTATCGATTCATCTCTTACCCTAGGCTATGAATTCAACCTGAGTGACTGGGATATTGATGCCTCAGTGGGATATGGCAAGAATTCATTTAACTATAATATCGTCAATACCTTAAATGCTTCCTTAGGCCCTGAAACTCCTACCGAGTTCGACGCAGGAACGTTATCGACCCGTGAAGCCAATATCAATTTGGATATTTCCCGTTATTTTGCCTTTATAAACGATTCTGAAATTCTGTTTGCGACCGGTGTTTCATGGCGCCAAAACGGCTATGAAATTGAAGCCGGAGAAGAGGATTCATATATCAATGGTGGCTATAATGGCAAAGCGGCGGGTAGCCAAGGCTTCACCGGTTTTACCCCTGAGTCTGAGGTTGATGAAACGCGCGATAACACAGGCATTTATGCCGAACTTGAAAACCAATTAACCAACGAGTTTTACTGGGCGGCAGCGCTACGCTACGAAAACTACTCTGACTTTGGCGGCAACACGAGCTGGAAACTCGCGGGTCGTTACGATTTTACCGACAACTTAGCCCTGCGTGGCACTATCAATACAGGCTTTAGAGCGCCGAGCGTACAACAGCTGTACTTCAGCAATATCTCGACGTTATTTAATCCCGATCCAGTGACGGGGCAACTGGTTCCTATTGAATCAGGTACTTTCAACACCTTATCACCAGTAACAAAGGCACTTGGGATTAACGAGCTAGAACCTGAAATATCTCAATCATTTAGTCTCGGTCTTGTTTATACCAATAACGCTGGCCTCGCGGTAACGCTCGACACTTACCAAATAGAGATTGATGACCGCATCATTTTATCTGGCGCTCTAAGACCCGCTGATAGCCCCGCGGTTGCGACCGCACTAGCAGGTACCAATGCTGATTCAGCACGCTTCTTCGTCAATGCCGTCGATAGCCGAACTCGCGGGGTCGATCTTGTTGTTAGCCAAGACTTTGATATTGGCACTTGGGGCGATTTACGGGCGAACTTAGCCTATGCCTATAATAAAACAGAGATCCAAGACATCAATCTACCCTCTATTTTAGGCGGATTAGACAAGAAACTCTTTGATGGTATAGAAAGAACCCGCATGACGTCTGCTACGCCGCATAACACGGGTAGCATTGGGCTGACCCATGAACTCGGGGATTTTAAAACCAATATCCGCTTAAACTACTTTGGTGACTACAGTGAAGGTTATTCAACGGGTGATGTGAACTATAGCGATCAGTGGGTGATGGATCTGTCGGTAAGATACGCCGCCACTGATGCGCTAAGCTTTACCGCTGGGGTGCAAAACTTGTTTGATATGTATCCAGAAAAACGACCAGATAACAATAACTTCAATGGTATCTTCGTATACCCATTAACCAATACCCCCTTTGGCTTTAATGGTGGCTACTACTTCTTAGAAGCCAAATACACTTACTAAACTCGTTTTAGCTAAGTTTAATAATACTTGATGTAGAAACAGGTCATTCAATGGCCTGTTTTTTATGCCGACATGTTTAGACCTGCTTCCAATCGACAAAGCTTATGTCCTAACTGTGGTGATCGGATTATAATCTTTACCATTCGCCCATTTCACTTCCACCATGTCGAGTAGCCGATGATCGTCGATACCTTAAAAAACCGCCATATTTATCAATCCTTAAGCCCTCGGCTTGCGACTGCATTAGAACATCTAGCGACGACCGACTTTAGTCAGCTACCAGTAGGCAATTATCCCCTCGATGGCGACAATATTTTTGTGATAGTGAATGACTATCAAACCAAGCATAAGTCAACAGAACCCTTTGAAGTTCATCAAAAATATATCGATGTGCAATATGTTTTCAGCGGTGAAGAAGAGTTTGGTTACTTGCCACTAGCGGAGCAAACACCCTCGAAACCCTATTTTGAAAAACACGATTACGCCGAGTTTGATTACGAGGCAAACCAAGCCAATGCCTCTTATATCAAACTCAAAGCAGGCATGTTTGCGTTATTTTTCCCCGGTGACATGCATATGCCCGGCACAGGCGATATCGCCACGGCGGTGCGTAAAGTCGTGATAAAAGTGAAGATCTAAACCTTAAGCCATCTTTGTCGAACCTGAGCGTTCGATTTTTAGAGAAATAGCAACTGAAGAGCGCAGTGATATGCGCTTTGGCTATTTCCGATTAAAGCCAAATATTGCTAAAATTGTCACAAATTTAAAGGAGAGTCCCTGAAATGCCCATTTACGTTGTCGGTCACAAGATCCCCGATTCAGATTCAATCTGCGGTGCTATCGCGTTAGCCTATTTAAAAAACCAAATCGGTGAAGAAGCCATTGCCGCACGTTTAGGTGAATTGTCACCCGAAACTGCTTTTATTTTGGAACGTTTCGGCTTCGAAGCACCGGAATACAAAACCAGCTACGCTGGCGAGCAAGTGTATATCGTTGACCATTCAGAACTGACTCAAGCACCGGATGATATCGCCCAAGCGACTATCGTCGGGATTGTCGATCACCACAAGCTAGGCGATCTGACCACAGATACCCCGTTAGAATGCTGGATCCGCCCAGTAGGTTGCAGCAACACAGTGATCAAGATGATGTTCGACTTTTACCAAGTCGCTATCCCTAAAAATATCGCTGGCATCATGATGTGCGCCATTTTGAGCGATACCGTGATTTTCAAATCACCCACTTGCACCACTGCCGACATTCGCTGCGTTGAAGCATTAGCTGAGATCGCCGGCGTTGAAGATTTCAAAGAACTGGGCATGGAAATGTTCAAAGTGAAATCCGCCGTACAAGGCACACCAGCACGCGACCTCGTTATGCGTGACTTTAAAGACTTCAACATGAACGGTAACTTGGTCGGTATCGGCCAGTTAGAAGTGATCGACCTGTCAGTATTTGACGATATCAAGGCCGAGCTAGAAGCCGATATCAAAGCGCTCAAAGTGGAAGGTAACCGCCACAGCGTTTTATTGCTGCTGACTGACATCATGAAAGAAGGTTCAGAGTTGTTGATTGTGTCTGACGATGCGCAGCTGACCCAACGTGCCTACGGTAAAGATACCGTCGATGGCAAAGTGTGGTTAGACGGCGTATTAAGCCGTAAGAAACAAGTAGTACCACAGCTACAAGCGGCATTCGCATAGTCGTTTTATCGTCGCGACAGTACTGACATTAAGGCCGAACTGAGTTCGGCCTTTTTTATATTTCAGGTAAAAGCTAATAACCCCTGCGTTACACTTATTCACCGCCGCTAACTAAAACTGGCATGAAACTTTGCTCATAAATCTATCCAACCAGAGAAATTGGCGAGTATGATGGCCCAATCATCCCATTGATTGAAGCACTTTCATCTATGCCAGAAGCGCTACAACATATCATCACCGAACTCACGCCTTGGCTGCAGCAATATGGTTATGTTCTGCTATTTGTCGCTATTGCTATCGAGGGTTTTGGCATTCCGGCGCCAGGACAATCCTTATTAATTGTCGCCAGTTTATTAGCCGCTACAGGGCAAATGTCACTGCCATTGGTATTAATCGTTGCAGCTTGCGCTGCACTCTGCGGTAACAGTTTGGGATATTTTATCGGTTGGCACTTTGGTGATGTGTTGCTTAAGAAGGGCTGGATAAAACCGCAATTAGAAGAAAAAATTCATGGCGTTATCGGCCAATATGGCATTGCCGCTTTAGTGCTGAGTCGTTTTGTTGAGGGATTAAAACAATTTATGTTTATCGGCTGCGGTCTCGCTAAAATGCCATTAAAACAATTTGTGATTGGCAATGCTCTCGCCACCAGCATTTGGGTAGCACTCTTTGGATTAGGCCCAGTGTTAATCCGCGATGAAATCGCTCCCATGCTGGCGTTTTACCACCAGCATAAGTACCCCACATGGGCCATGGTCAGCCTAATACTCGCCGCGCTAATCACCTACACTTGGCGCAGGTGGCAAACCAAAAATCCGCAGTAAGCGATTTGGCTTTGTTTGCAACTTGAAATGGTTAAGTTAACGTTAGCCACATACTAATTGCGTTTGTTGCTTACAGGTATTTTGAGATTGCTCCGTCGACTCATCACCTATACAAAAATCTAACCTTATGGTTCTTTTTTCAGAAGTTATTACGTTCGTAGCGGAAGCGGGGACCCAGTTCCATTTTTTTAAGATCTGACTTGAGTATTTTCCCAGTGATTTTTGAGGGACAGATTTAACGACTTCGATATTTTCGGCCTTACCCGACTCTGAAATATCAAAAGACATGACAGCGCAACCAACAATGCCCGAGCGAGCGAGTTCCATTGGATATTGAGGAGCACTTTTATTTTCACGCTCCCAAATAAAATCACTCTTTGGTTTTATATCTGTAACTTGCACATCCGCGTACACATTATGACTTTTTGCAAAACTATAGTTTGATACCGCAAAAATAACCAAAGCGGATAAAATTGAACACTTCATATACACTCCATTGTTTTATGAATTAAAATAATGCCTTATCACTAATTATTTTTTGATTAACAACCACTAACACTGACAGTACTTAAGTTGTAAATAACATCAATATACCTGATACTTATTCACTCAAACCAATAACTCTAAATAAATAGTAAGCCAATATTGATTTCGGTTTATAAAATAACCTACCGAAATTAACACGCCATCGCAAGACTTAACGATGCATGTCAAAATATTTATTTGTATTTTTATGAGTAAAATAAATTTACTCATTAACCACTTTATTAAAAAAAGCGCTTTCGCATTGTTTGGAACACACATTAAAAGCACTTCCAAAACAAGGTTAAGCTATTTAGCATGCCATCACTTTATACTTTCAGTCTCAACCTTAAGTTGAGGCTTCGCGCCGTCGTTTGGCTTAGCATCAGGCTTTGATTCCGGCGCTTTAATTGGTGCGGGTGGCGCCTCAGTCGCAGCAGGCTTATCTTGTTCCTGTGATACGTTTGGCTCCTGCAATGGTGCATTAACCTTAGGTGTCGGTGAACTCTGCTCTTCAGGTAAAGGCTCGACAATAATCACTGGCTCTTGTGGCACAGGCGTTTCACCTTCGGTAGATGTTGCAGCTTCTGACTCTGGTGCTAAGGTGCCGAGATCTTGGTTTGCAGGGCTTTCCACCGCATGTTTAGGTAATTGATTTCGATATAAATCAATCATACGCATCACCTCAGACAAGGCTTTACCATGCTCTGGAGTGAGAATGCCATTGTGCCCAGAGACGATTTCGTCAGACACGGCCAGTACCCATACGGCTTGCATATTGGCATCGGGGCAGGTTTGCACGGTACGACGAGCCTGCAGGCGAGCACGAATTTTCCAGCCCGATTGAGGCAGCGTCATCATACAGCCAGGGATTTGATCGTGCGCCATCAAGGCCGAAGGCATCTTCATTGGCGTAGTGCAATTGCCACCAGAGCATTTGTCAATATCGTGGGTAATCGCCCAAGAGTTCCCGACAGCGCGCTCGCCGTCCTTGATGTAATTGAAGGCTTCTTTCACTGCAAAATCCCCCTTCGATTGCAACACCACCATACTCGGTTTTTGTCTATCTAAGCTCACCAACGTATCTAATGGCTGATACTCTTTAGCAGGTACGGCGGGATTTAACAGTAAGAATAAATTAGGATTATCCTGCTGATTATCAATGGCGGCTTTGATGCGATCTTTACTCGCATGCAAAACAACAGCACCGCCAAGACTATGGCCAATCACAGTGTAACGCAGCAGTTTATGCTGTGTGACTAAGCTATCAAGCTTATCCAGCAGTTGTGATAGACCTAACTGCCCGATACGTTTAGCAACCCGTTTACGCTGTAAAATAGTGGGAAAATCTAAGGGTTCAATCCAACTTTTTGCATCATCTGAGCCATCGATCCAAAAAGGATCATATTTATCGCCCCGCCAGCCAATATACAAACCCAACAAGTTACGCTGGGTATCGGACGCGGCCATTTGCTGATAAAACTGCTCAAAGGCAATAAAGTTTTCATCCTTAGGCTCGGCGCTATGATGCCAGCCATGGACAAAAATCAATAATTCAGGGATCTGTGCAGGCTCTGGGTGTAAAATTCGCGTCTCTAAACCTTGCCATTGCCTTTCGTCGTGGGGCTGACCTTTATCATTAAACTCAATCACATGAAAATTTTGCTTAGCGATATCAGGGCCGGGGATGTGGTAAGCCCGATCTGGAATAAAAGGAAGTAGGACACAAAGTAATAACAACATTAAAAACAGTAACTTGTACTGAGTAAACTTTTTCAGGCTCATTTATAACAACATAATTAACGGCCAGGCTAGGCCAAAATAGACGTGCTGAAAGGGACTAACAGCAAAATTGACGAAATTATACGCTAACGCCATTAACCCATCTAGTGCCTAAGTTGCTTTTCATCTAAACAGCAATGCTGTTTAACGCCAAGTATCGGGAAGCGTGACTTGGCTCCATAACTCTTGGCACAGCGGCTGACTATTGTGCCAGTCGCCGCCGTTAATCCATTTAACCAGCGTATCCCCCACCTTTGGATATGCAATTGGATTAGGCGATGCCGTTTTAAGCCAGCGCTTAACTATGTTCACATCGAGACTCATCATGCTATCTGCAGCCGCTAAAAGTTGTAACGCCGCCACATTCGATAACTGCTCAAACTGGCCAATCAGTGGTTTGACTAAGAGTTTTTTACCTAAGGTTAATGCTTCGCTGGCAAGCTCAAAGCCCGCATTGCCTATCACACCACCGCAGCTGGCAAGATGTTGCTTAAACCCCTCACGATTAAAACCGTGCCATTTAATGTGCTCAGCAACTTGGCCTTTAGGTTGTTGGCTGTGATATACCAAAAACTGATAATCACTAAAGTGAGACAGAAAATGAGCAATCATATCCGCATCTTCAAAAGGCAAATAAACTAAAATCTGATGCGTGTGTTCGAATGGGCTGGCATCCACTTCGACAAAAGGCGGCAAAATAGGGAAGCCAAAATGATGCCAATGACACCCCAGCGCCACATCCACTGGAGCAAAATAATTGAGCAGCATCTCATTAAACCAAGTGCTACCGAGTTTTGGCACCGGATGAGTTAACGCTGCCTGATGGCTAATCCCAATGGATGGCACGCCTTGGCGCCGCGCAGCCCAAGCCGACACAGGTTCAAAGTCGTTGAGTACTAAATCGTAGCAACTGAGATCTAAGGCTTTAATATCTTTAAATAACGACAAGGACAAATTTTGCCGGACAGTTTGTGGCACATTAACGCGCCCAGAGTGCGTCGCAAACGTCATTCCCGCTTGAACGCGATAATCACCAAAGCACTCCATATCGAAAAACTGATCAGACTTACGCCCCGAAAATAGAAAGTCCACTTCAATATCTTGTTTCATCAATGCTTTAGCCATGACGCGTGCACGACTTAAGTGGCCATTCCCTGTGCCTTGAACTCCGTAGAGTATTCGCATTACGTATCCTTAAACTGATGAGTGAAGGAGAATTCCCACTAATGAAATGATTAACAGGCGCATATTTGAATTAAATCACTGGATGAACCAGCAATACCGACCCAATCCCCAATGAGGCTCCCGCCAGAATATCTAAGGGATAATGCACGCCAAGTGCAATACGTGAGCCCCCTATGCTAAAAGCCCATAAATACGCAACAGGAGCTGCCGCTGGATAGATTTGCGCCACGCTCGTTGCCATCACAAAGGCCGCGGCTGTATGACCAGACGGTAAGCTGAAGCGATCCGATGGTTCAAAACCACTCTCAAATCCCACTAATGAATGGCATGGCCGTATGCGACGAATACTATTTTTCAATAGTAAATACAGAGGTAACTCAACCAAAAAACTCGCTAACATCAAATTAAATAGAGCCTGTCCTTGAGCGTGCGTCAGCATCAAACCCACAGACAAATATAAATACACATGCCCATCGCCACTCGCTGATACCCGCTTTGCATGGGCATATAAACCATGGTGCTGGGTGAAGCTCACGATATGGCAAAACATTCGCTTATCTAAGTCTGCAACGTAACTCAACATAAAACAGGCTCCTTGCTGGCATACCAGCGAGTTTTACTGCGATGTTAATCTGTGCATTCTCTCGACGACGCTTAGAGTGCTGAGTCTGAAACCAACCGACTCACCAAGGCTCTATTCACGATTGAATTCGTTATTGACTGCTCACGGCTAATTTACTGTTTGCTAATAGTTAAACCTAAATCACATTAGCTAAAGCACTATTAGATAGCTTGAGACTAAGAAAGACCTGTGACGGCTAAGTGACATCTGCTCGAAGGTTTTATGACAAGAAGCATGGCTGAGGTTTTGATCTAGAAGGATTCTAGGGACGTTATGCTGGGGCTAAGGGATTTATTTAGGAATAGCGATAGGACTGAGACAGGATATTGTGTTGCTCTAAACGTTAATCTCAAGAGCAACACAATCCAATAAAACTTAGGCTGCGGCGGGAGTATTTGCCTTAGCACGGTAAATTTTTGTTAAATGGTAAATATTAATACAAGCAACAAACGCATTCATGCCGGCCACAGGCCAAGCAGAAATAAACACCCCATAAACCACAAACAGAGTGCATCCTACAAAATTCAACCATCGCAACCAAATGATATTCTTCATCATTAGAGAGATCGCCACCATTATAGAGGCAAAATAACCAATAATTTCAATCGTATTTACAGCTTCCATAGGCACCTCTCGAAGGCCCTCTACCGTCCATAAGCGTAACGGGGGGTCCATGCCCCTAAAGCAAATTAAGTTAAGTAAGTTAATTTAAACTTGGGATATAATACCAAAGCGCGCAACAGAGTTGTAATAAAAAACCGTTATTTAATGACCAATATCAAGTTTTACCGAATAAATTCTATAGTGTGACGAAAATTTACTACAGATGTGTTAACAGCCAAGTGGCAACAATACCGTGATTGATAACACTTTTCTTTTCAAGAATCCCTTTTATACTGGCGTAAACTCGCTAAACTGTACGCAACGCGGATCAATAGGAGTGTAAATATGGAATACAACACCTCAGAACTATGTGACATGTACTTAGATGTCGTAGATGTAGTCGAGCCCATGTTCAGTAACTACGGTGGTTGTAGCTCTTTTGGCGGTTCTATTAGCACCATCAAGTGCTTTGAAGACAACGGCCTAATTACCGAAGTCCTACAAGAGGATGGCCAAGGTAAAGTCTTACTCATTGATGGCGGTGGCTCATTACGCCGTGCGCTGATCGATGGCGCTATCGCTGAACTTGCGGTTAGCAACAACTGGGAAGGCATTATCGTTTACGGTTCTGTACGCGATGTGGATGCATTGGAAGAATTAGACATTGGTATTCAAGCCCTTGCCTCAATTCCAGTGGGTGCTGATGGCAATTCAGTGGGCGAAGTGGAAATTCCAGTCAATTTTGGCGGTGTGACTTTCTTACCCGGCGATCACATTTATGCTGATAACACAGGTGTAATTTTATCACCTGAACCACTCGACATTGAGTAATCTCACTGTTCAGTCAAGAAAGCCAGCTAAGCTGGCTTTTTTATTCACTATTTTCAGCGCTTCCCCATTGAATCCTCGCCCTACTCTGGCCACAATAGCTCGACTCTGGCCGAATAAGAATATCAATCTATGCCTGAATTTATCCCCTTTACCCATACCGATATCGCCTCACTCGTCAGCCCAAGAACTGGCGAAACTAAGCTAGGCCAATGCGTCCATCTGGCCAATCACGAACACACGTTAGAGACCATACTTGCGACTGCAAAAGCCCACGGTGCATACTTTGCCATTATCGGCGTTGGCGAAGATATAGGCCCACGTGCCAATTTAGGCCGCGGCGGTGCAACCGATGCGTTCACAACCAGTATGCGCCAATGGCTCAATTTACAATCGAATCGTTTTCTTTCTGGCGCCGAATGCCTAGTGTTAGGCCAAGTGAACACCACCGATCTGCAGCAACAAACTACGAACAATACAACAGATAACACTAACGTCACCCTAGATGAATTACGTGATGCGGTGGAGCAACTCGATGAGCGCGTTATCCGTGTCGTCAGTGCGATTTTAAAAGCGGGTTTAGAACCCATACTCATCGGCGGCGGCCACAACAATGCCTATGGTTTGTTGATGGCAACCTACGGCCACTACCAACGCCAAGTCGCCGCGGTGAATCTCGATCCTCATTCGGATTTTCGTCTGCTCGAAGGTCGTCACAGCGGCAATGGTTTTAGTTATGCAGCCGACCGCGGCGCCTTAGGTTGCTACCATGTACTGGGTTTACACGAGTTAAAAAACAGCGAAGCAAACCTAAGCCAACTCAGCGAATTTGGGGGAACTTGGCATAGCTTGCAACAAATTTGGATTCGCCGTGAAATCAGCCTTAGCCAAGCTTTACTTGAAATCGCCGCCAAACTAAATGACACAGGTTTACCCGTAGGATTAGAACTTGACGTAGATGCTATCGCTAAAATGCCCAGTAGCGCTTCAACCGCTGCAGGTGTGCCATTGCTCGATGCGGCGCATTATGTCAGCTATATCGCCCGCCACTGCCCATGCGCTTATTTGCATTTAGCCGAGGCTGCACCAAGTTGCCACGAAGCGGGAATTGAAGCCGGATTCAGGGATGTAGGCCAAAGCCTAAGCGAGCTTATCTACGCTTATGTGCAGGCTCGCATGCAATTTTTGGCACAATGAATATAACCAGTTGCACCCAACTGGGCGCTAAGCTATTCACCAAATCCTGATATTGTGGTCTAATGCCTGTCCATTTTACGTGGTCGCTAAGCACTTAATCCTACGACTGTTCAGGAGTGCCTCAAGCTAAGGCATTGCAGTTAGTTTACTAGCTCGATCACAGAGTGATAGATCAAAGATTCAGCAAATGCAGGCGATGGCTTACACTCGCAACTAATACATTGCAAAACAATAGGAACACATTGATGTCTGAGGGCGAATCTAAAAGTACCCACTTTGGTTACAAAACCGTAGAGGCCGATAAAAAGGCTGAACTCGTTGCCGGCGTGTTTCATTCTGTTGCCGCTAAGTACGACATAATGAACGATGTGATGTCCTTCGGCATTCACCGTTTTTGGAAACGTTACACCATTGAAGTCTCTGGCGCCCGCCCTGGCATGAAAGTGCTCGATTTGGCCGGCGGTACAGGCGACTTAACCGCAAAATTCTCTCATTTAGTGGGCGATAAAGGTGAAGTGGTTTTAGCTGACATTAACGATTCCATGTTAAAAGTCGGGCGCACTAAGTTGCGCGACAAGGGCATAGTCAACAATGTCAGTTATGTGCAAGCCAACGCCGAAGCATTGCCGTTTCCCGATAACCACTTCGACATCATTACCATCGCCTTTGGTCTGCGTAACGTGACCGATAAAGATGCGGCGCTGCGTTCAATGAATCGCGTACTTAAGCCCGGTGGCAAGTTATTAGTGCTGGAGTTCTCTAAGCCTCAGCATGAAATCATGCGTAAAGTGTATGATTTATATAGCTTCAAAGTCTTACCTAAGATGGGCGAGCTCATCACTAAAGATGCCGACAGCTACGAGTATCTGGCTGAATCGATCCGCATGCACCCAGATCAAGACACATTAAAACAAATGATGGTTGATGCAGGCTTTGAACAAGTCGACTACACCAACATGACCGACGGCATTGTCGCATTGCACCGTGGTTATAAATTCTAATGATGCCGCAAGAAGTTGTGCTGCTTGCCTGCGCCGCAATTGAAACGGGTCTGAAAAAACTTCAGGCCCAAGCGGGCGACGATTATTCGCGCCAGCGCCAGTTGCATGGCAAAGTGTTTCGTATCCAATTATCGCAGCTCAGCTGGCCATTCTATTTAGTGTTTGCCAAAGAGATCCAAGTACTGAGCCGCTATGAAGGCGATGTCGATGTCAGTCTACATGCCGATGCGACGACGCTTTATCGCGTATCCGAAGGCGTAAACCTGACTGAACTAATCAAGCAAGATAAACTCAAGCTTGAGGGCGATCTCAATTTATTACAAAGCTTTAGCCAATATCTACGCAGTATCGAGTTTGACTTTGCCGAGCCAGTTTCCCGTTATTTAGGTGATGGCCCCACTCACAAACTCATCTGTTCTAGCCATCAGGCAAAAGACTTTGCACTCGAAGTGTTGCGTAAAACCCGCTCCCACTTAGGGCAACTCGCAGTTGAAGAGTATCGCCTCGCACCGCACCCAATTGAGTTAATGCACTTTCGCGATCAAATGGATGATTTAGTTGCCGACACTCGCGCGATTGAACAACGGATTGCCCAATTAAGAGACCAAATTAAGCCATGACCTTTGCCAGTATCCGCCGCGGTTACCACGTCATCAAGACCTTACTTCAGTACGGGTTAGATGACGTATTGCCGCCAAAGATGACACCTTGGTACTTTAAGCTCGCCCGTAACAGCCTATTCTGGATCCGCAATAAGCATAAAAATAAGCCCGGTGGCGAACGCTTAAAACTGGCGATGCAGGAACTCGGTCCCGTTTATATCAAGCTTGGGCAAATGCTCTCAACCCGCCGCGATTTACTCAGCGATGAATGGGCCAGTGAATTGGCCATGCTACAGGACAAGGTGCCGCCCTTTGATGGTACACTTGCCCGCCAAGCGATTGAAGCTGAGCTAAAAGCGCCGATTGAATCCCTATTCGATGACTTTAATGAAACACCACTGGCCTCAGCCTCTATTTCTCAGGTGCATACCGCGACCCTCAAATCTAACGGCAAAGACGTCGTACTTAAGGTGCTACGCCCGAATGTAGAAGCCAAGATTCAAGCCGATCTGCAGTTGATGTCGCAAACGGCCAAACTGATTGAATACCTCCTCGGTGAAGGTAACCGCCTGCGCCCTGCTGAAGTGATCGAAGATTACCGCGTGACCATTTTAGGCGAGTTAAACCTTAAGCTCGAAGCCTTAAACGCAGTCAAGCTACGCAACAACTTCCTCAACTCAGATGCGCTCTATGTGCCTTATGTGTATGAAGAGTTTTGCTATCCACGCCTGATGGTGATGGAACGTATTTACGGTATTTCTGTCTCGGATATTGCCGCCCTTAAAGCGCAAGGTACCAACTTTAAGTTATTGGCCGAGCGGGGTGTTGAACTATTTTTTACCCAAGTATTCCGCGATAACTTTTTCCACGCCGACATGCATCCGGGCAATATCTTTATTTCCCGCGATCATCCTGAGAACCCATACTACATTGGGCTCGACTGCGGCATCATGGGCACACTCAGCGAAGTCGATAAGCGCTATCTCGCCGAAAATTTCCTCGCCTTCTTTAATCGCGATTATCATAGAATCGCCCAGCTCTATATTGAGTCTGGCTGGGTATCGGAAAAAACCGATCTACAAGCTTTCGAACAGGCCATCAAAGTGGTGTGTGAACCTATGTTCAACAAGCCGCTCGACGAGATCTCCTTTGGTCATGTGTTGCTGGAATTATTCCGCACTGCGCGCCACTTTGATATCGTGGTGCAACCGCAATTGGTATTGTTGGAAAAAACCTTACTCTACATCGAAGGTTTAGGCCGTCAGCTGTATCCGCAGTTGGATTTATGGCAAACCGCCAAACCCTTTTTAGAGCAGTGGATGGCCGACCAAGTCGGTCCTAAAGCTATGTTTAAAAAGGTATCCACAAAACTGCCATATTGGGCTGATAAACTACCTGAATTCCCTGAACTAATTTACGATAATCTTAAGTTAGGCAGGAAATTGCTGAGTTCTCAGCAACAAATGCTAGATAAGTATTTGAAATATCAGCAGCAGGCACACAAGAGTAACTACTTGCTTATCACTTCTGCCGTTTTATTGATCTGTGGCACGTTATTGATTAATAGAGACGCTACACTATGGACCCCTTATGTTTGTCTAATTTCAGGCATGATATTGTGGTTTGTAGGATGGCGATCTAGGCCAAAGAATCGCAAATTTTAGCTAGCACTAATTAATCAGAGGTTCATAATAGAACCGATATCAATTAAGAGGATACCTTCATGGGTGGTATTAGTATTTGGCAACTGCTTATCGTTGCGTTAATCGTTGTCTTGTTGTTTGGAACTAAGAAATTACGCTCTTTGGGTGGTGATTTAGGTGGTGCGGTTAAAGGCTTCAAAAACGCCATGTCTTCAGAAGAAGACAAGAAGGCATTAGAAGACACCGAAGCGGCTAAAACAGCGCAAACAACTCAACAGGCGACTGAAAAGAAACCTGAGTCTAACAAAGAACAGGCGTAACTCTTTATGTTTGACGGTATCGGCTTTATGGAGCTGCTGCTGATCGGTGTTTTGGGGCTAGTGGTTCTTGGCCCCGAACGTCTACCGGTTGCGGTGCGTTCGGTAACGAGTTGGATCCGTGCGATGAAACGCATGGCGAACTCGGTAAAAGAAGAGCTTGAGCAGGAGCTGAAGATCGAGCAGTTGCATGCCGATCTTAAAAAAGCCGAGAGCAAAGGTTTATCTAACCTCTCACCTGAACTCAAAGAGTCTATTGAGCAACTAAAGCAAGCGGCACAGTCAGTGAACCGCCCTTATCAGGTTCAGGATCCATCAAAAGACACCCCTGCGCCTGAGAATCAAATTCACACTCCTGCTCAAGTGAATCCAGTTCAAGCTAGCCAAACTAATCCAACAGCCACTGTAGAGGCGAGTCAAACATCGGCTTCTTCCGCTACTTCAAGTGAGCCATCTCAGGGCGTGGATACCAGTTCTAACCCGAAAGCCAACGGATAATTCATGTCGCAACAGCAGCCACTTATCAGCCATTTGCTTGAACTTAGGTCCAAGCTGCTAAAATCCATTGCCAGTGTGTTATTAGTGTTCATTTGTAGTGTGTACTGGGCAAATGATATCTACCACTACATGGCAATACCTTTAATGCAGTCTTTACCTCTTGGTGGCAGCATGATTGCGACGGATGTCGCTGCACCATTTTTTGCACCTTTCAAACTAACCCTCGTTTTATCATTTTTTGTGGCAGTGCCCTACGTGTTATTTCAAATTTGGTCCTTCGTGGCACCGGGTTTATATAAACATGAAAAACGCTTAGTGATGCCACTGCTATTCAGCAGTACCTTATTGTTTTATCTCGGCATTGCATTTGCTTATTATCTTGTATTCCCTGTTGTTTTTGGTTTTTTTGCTAACAATGCGCCAGAGGGAGTTCAAGTTGCGACAGATATTACCAGTTACCTTAACTTTATTCTGAAGCTGTTCTTTGCCTTTGGTCTATCCTTTGAAATCCCCATTGCCGTTGTTTTACTCTGCTGGTCAGGTGTCACTACACCTGAAGATCTCAAGCAAAAACGTCCTTATATCATAGTGGGCGCCTTTGTCGTCGGCATGCTATTAACCCCACCAGATGTGATTTCCCAGACTATGCTTGCTGTACCAATGCTGTTATTGTTCGAAGGCGGTTTATTAGCGGCTCGTTTCTACAGCAAACCAGATGACGAGTCAGACGAAGATACTGAACAAACAAACGACTAACGTCCTCGAAGGCGTTAGGGGAATAATATAATAAGGAACATTCTCATGCGCTTAACCCTTATCACGGCAGCGATCATGCTTGTATCTGTCCAAGCAAATGCCAGCATTGAACAACAGTTAACCCAATGTGCAGCAACCTCCGATAAACTCGACCGCTTGATTTGCTATGACAAGCTAGCAGAAAGCGTAAAAGCTGACACCATTAGCACTCAAGCGATACCGGCTACAGTAGCAATAGTTGCAGTCCCTACGACTGCAGCAGCGATAGTGGCAACCGCCCCCCAAGCACCAGCGGCAAAAATTGCCGATAACTTTGGGATGGAAGCCAAGCGTGTTCAAGAAAATACTGTCGATAAGATTTATTTAGAGATTCAATCTATAGCCGAAGATGCCTACGGAGACATTAAAGTGACTTTCACTAACGGTCAGGTATGGAAACAAACTGATGGCCGTAAGTACAATGTTAAGCAAGGTGAAACTGTCTATATTGAAAAAGCCGCTTTAGGTTCTTTTTTAATGGGTACCGATGATCGCAATGCCAAGGTACGGGTAAAACGCCTAAAATAATGCCCTCATACATAGATATCGCTGTCAATTTACTTGGCAGCGCACTCGAACAAGATACTGTATCGATAATACAAGCAGCGGCGGACCAAGGGGTTTCGCCGTTAATTGTTATTGGCAGCGATTTAACTGAAAGTGCGGCAGCTATTGCTGTATGCGAGCAATATCCTAACCAACTTTATTGCACTGCTGGTGTACATCCCCACCATGCCAGTGGTTGGCATGCCGACTCAAACGCTCAACAAGCTGAACTCTGTCACGCACCGCAAGTGGTTGCCGTTGGCGAATGTGGTTTAGACTACAATCGTGATTTCTCCCCGAGACCTATCCAGCGCCAAGCTTTTATCGCGCAACTGGAATTGGCGATTGAACTTCAAATGCCCGTACTGATGCACGAACGCGATGCCCACGAAGACTTTATCGCAATCCTGCGTGAATATCGCCCCCAGCTTAATGGTGCGCTTTTACATTGTTTCACAGGCACTCACGCACAGATGGAAGCCTATATTGACCTCGATTTACACTTAGGCATAACAGGTTGGGTCTGTGATGAAAGACGCGGCCAAGAACTAGCGCAACTCGTCCCCTTTATTCCGCAGAATCGCATTTTAATCGAGACAGATAGCCCTTACCTACTCCCCCGTAGTATGCGACCTAAGCCTAAATCGAGCAAAAACAAGCCCGAATACCTTCCTTATATCGCAAATTATATTGCAAACCTACGCGGAGAGGATGCGGATGAGTTTGCAAAACGTTGCTACCAAAATAGCTTAGCGTTTTTTAATTTGGATCGAATCCATGCTTAACAAAAACATGCCACTCATATTCTTGATGTGGCTATGGATATGCCCAACACAGGCCTTGGCAACCCTATTGAGCATTGACGAGTCAACCACGACGCCTTTAAACCTTACGCCTTGGTTAATGGTCAGCCACCCTACACCAGCAAAAGAACTGGCCGAAATACAAGCTTTGCCAAAAACTGATTGGCATAACTTTACCAATAAAGACATTCAAAAACTCAGCGGCCATGATTTTTGGCTCAGTTTCAGCTTAACCAGCCCTGACGAAACACTTTCGTGCATTTTAGCGCTAGATAACCCTTTGTTAGACAAGGTAACTATCTACCATTTAGTCAATAATAAACTCATGAATACTGTGCTGATGGGTGATATATTCCCCTATGAGGATCGACCATTCTTGAGTAATATTTTCCTATATCCTTTCAAGATCAACACAGATGACTCCCATACTTTCTATCTGCATATTCAAACTGAAGGTAGTGCTGCAGTACCATTAAACCTATGGTCTTCTAATGACTTAGCTCAAATTGCCGAATCTACCGCCGTTGAGCATGGATTCCAACTCGGTGTACTTGCCGCAATCGGCATTTTTAGTCTTTTTATCGCCATAGCATCGGGCTCATTCAGCTACAGCTATTACTCTGGCTATGTACTTAGCATGACCTTACTCGTCGCCACGATTAACGGTTTTGCCTTCCGATTCCTCTGGCCAGACTGGCCGCTATTACAGCAAGTTATGGTGCCGTTTTTACTGCCAATCGTTATGGCATTTGCGTTAATGTTTACTGAAAAAATATTACAGCTCAAATATTTAAACCGCCGTATGTTACTCACTTGTCGCTATAGTGCTGTGTATATTCTATGTGTGGGACTTACCACACCTTTCATCCAATATGGTACAGCGTTATATATTGAGATCATTTCAGTTGCAGTGCTCAGCCTAGTCCTGATGGTCTTTGCCATTACTCAGGCTATCAATGGCCATAAACTGGCACGTATGTACACTATTGGCTGGGTGAGTATGCTGACAGGCGCTTGCATCAGTAGCTTGCTATATCTCAGCGTGATTGACCTCAATTTAAAACCGCAAACCCCTGTCATGCTCGGCCTGACATTTGAAATCATCTTTATGTCTCTGGTGCTCGCCATCCGCTATAACGATGAGCGCAAAGCTAAACTACGTATCCAGCAAGAAGCCTTAAAGCAAGCACAGAAAATTCGTAGTGCGCGGGAAGAAGCCCTAAAAGCGGAAGCCGAGAGCAATGAGAAACTCGAACAAATGGTGCAAGAGCGTACTTTAGAACTGGAAATCACCCTCAGAGAATTGCATGAGGTGAATCAAAAGCTCACCGAACAAAGCACTATCGACAGTTTAACTGGGGTCAAAAACCGCAGTGCCTTTGATAAACGTTTAATCGCTGAAAGCCGGATCAGTCGCAGGCAAGAAACACCCATAGCACTGTTAATGCTTGATATTGATCGCTTCAAGCTGATCAACGACAGATTCGGTCATCTTGCAGGCGATCAAGCATTACGTACAATAGCTCAAACATTACAGCAGCATTTAAAACGGCCAACGGATCTAGTGTCACGTTTTGGGGGGGAGGAATTTGCTATCATCCTTCCTAATACAACTGCAGAAGGCGCACTCCAAGTTGCTGAAACAATAAGAGACGCTGTTGCCTCTATTCATTTTGAATGGGAAGGTGAAGCGATACCTTTGACTATCAGTATCGGAGTCAGTGCCGATATAGTGACCCACGATCAACACAGTACTAAATTACTAGAACAAGCAGATAAAGCCCTCTACCAAGCAAAAAACGGTGGGCGTAATCAAGTCAGCTTGTATTTATCGGATCAAGCAAGACCAGTACATAATTAGGAGTCAAATGTGAATATCATTACCAGTGCCTTCCCTCAGCGTAGAATGCGCCGCATGCGTAAACATGATTTTAGCCGTCGCCTCATGGCCGAAAATCATCTAACGGTCAATGACTTGATTTACCCAATGTTTATTCTAGAAGGCACTAATCGCAGTGAGAAAATAGCCTCTATGCCCGGTGTTGAACGCTACTCGATAGACTTGCTACTGAAAGAAGCTGAAGAACTGGTTGAGTTAGGTATCCCATTGATCGCACTTTTCCCTGTGACACCTGCAGAGAAAAAAACATTAATGGCAGAAGAAGCCTATAACGCAGATGCCCTAGTGCAACGTGCAGTACGCGAGCTCAAAAAAGCCTTTCCACAGCTAGGCATCATGACTGACGTGGCACTAGATCCTTTCACCACTCACGGTCAAGACGGCATCATAGACGAAACGGGCTATATCCTTAACGATATCACCACCGAGATTTTAGTGAAGCAAGCACTGTCACACGCCGATGCTGGAGCTGACATCATTGCACCATCGGACATGATGGATGGCCGCATTGGCGCGATTCGCCAAGCATTAGAAGCGGCAGGCCACGTCAACACCCAAATCATGGCTTACTCGGCAAAATACTCTTCAAACTACTACGGCCCATTCCGTGATGCCGTAGGCTCAGCGGGTAACCTCAAAGGTGGCAATAAGCATAGCTATCAAATGGATCCAGCGAACAGTGACGAAGCTTTGCATGAAGTCGCACTCGATATCCAAGAAGGAGCCGATATGGTGATGGTTAAGCCAGGTATGCCGTATTTAGATATAGTGCATCGCGTTAAAACTGAACTTGCAGTGCCAACATTCGCCTATCAAGTCAGTGGTGAATACGCCATGCATATGGCTGCAATCCAGAATGGATGGTTAGCCGAAAAGGCCATCGTCATGGAGTCCCTACTCTGCTTTAAACGCGCAGGCGCAGACGGTATTTTAACTTACTTCGCTAAACGTGCTGCCCAGTGGCTTAAAAAAGAAGCTTAAGCAACCTAATGCGAAACTAATGCAAAAGCACCACCTCAAAGCAGCCTTCTGGCTGCTTTTTTTATCGATGAATAGTGAAAAAATCTGGAAGTAAAACTTGTGTATTGAGGGGAAGAAAAGACTCGTCAACAAAGCTAATAGCAATACTTACAGTCGGCAGCATTGCTATTAGTGCAAATAATGTTACAGATTATAAAA